>NZ_AP024086.1:900000-1007500 GCF_019703855.1 Desulfomarina profundi
TGCCTTCCGGTCAGCCTTGTTTTGTGACCAGTTATCATAGGCCTGTAAAATTTTATCAATATTGGAGCGCCAGACGACACCATGGTCCGGTGCTATCATTTTGATATCAAGATCCATCTCACTGACATTTTTGAGAAGCTTGCGGATAAGAGGTGAATAGAGATAGAGGATATTTGCATAGTATTTTGCACTCTCTTCCATCACCCGCCACAGGTCGACTTCATCGTCGAATCGTTCAGTGGTGGCAAGGTGTTGGCCGAAAGCGTCGCTGGAAAAAAGGATGCCGTCTTCCTTAATGTAGGAAAACATGGAATCGGGCCAGTGGAGCATACGGGTTTCTATAAAGCGAACGGTTCGTTTACCCAGATTGATTTCATCACCGGTTTTAACTACTTCGTAGGGCCAGTCTTCACGGTGAAAATGGTCAATGATGGCCTTTTTCCCCATAGGGGAACAGATAATTTTTTCAGGCTTGACCAGTTCAACCATGTCTGGCAGGCATCCCGAGTGGTCGGGTTCAACATGGTTGACAACAATATAGTCAATTTTTTCCGGATCAATGATGGCCTTGATATTATGGATCAGGGTATCCTTATGTGATTTTTTTACCGTATCAAAAAGAGTAATCTTTTCATCAATGATAAGAAAGGCATTGTAGGTTGTTCCTTTATAGGTTGAGTAGCCGTGGAAATCACGAACATCCCAGTCAACAGCTCCAACGCTGTAAATTCCTTTTGCGAGTTCAGTCTTTTTCATGTCAGCTCCTGTAATAATATTTGATATGTTGCAAAATATTCATTAATTTTAAAATGGAAAAACACAAATAAATGATAATTTTACAACTTCAGTTGATTTGTGCAATTTAATTATGTCTGTATCCTTTTTAATAATAATTATTATTAACTCTTTCAAGTTTATTTTTATAATGAGGTAAATTCAGGTGAATTCTTGGGATTGTTGAAGGTATGTTAAAGAGATTATCGTTTTCAGCTGATCTCCGCGTCACAGGAAAATGAAAACGGTAACATTTGTCTAATATGCTGTGCTTTTATTTTTCTGTACTCCTTGAACTCGAACGAAAACTTGAATTTTTCAAGGTATCCTTATGATGAAGAACGGCAGAATATAATGAGAATTCCTGTAATAGATCTGGGCCGTTGCAGTGAATGCATGGGCTGTGTTGAGATTGCGCCGCAGATTTTTCAATACAACGAATCTTTGGGGTATATGGAAGTTGTTGAAATGGATTATTACGATAAAAAAGATGTTGATGAGGCAATAAAAAACTGTCCGGAAGATTGTATTTCCTGGGAAAAGGTCTGACTGCATGGAGAATTCTTTTCAGCTTGTATCACAGTTTTCACTCTCCGGTGATCAGCCGGATGCTGTTGCGCAACTGGCACAGGGTGTGGAAAAAGGAGCCAAAAGCCAGGTGCTTCTCGGGGTTACCGGTTCCGGCAAGACTTTTACCATCGCCAATGTCATTCAGCGTGTACAGCGGCCTTCCCTGGTCATTGCTCCGAACAAGACCCTGGCAGCCCAGCTGTTTGGTGAATTCAGGGAACTCTTTCCCCACAATGCCGTGGAATATTTTGTATCCTACTACGATTACTACCAGCCCGAAGCGTATATTCCCCAGTCGGACAGTTATATAGAAAAAGACTCTTCAATCAATGATGCCATTGACAAAATGCGCCATTCTGCCACACGTTCTCTGCTCACTCGGCGTGATGTGCTGATTGTTGCCTCTGTGTCATGTATTTACGGCCTGGGTTCTCCCGAAGAATATAAAAACATGCATCTGTTTCTGCGGACCGGGGAAGATTATCCTCCGGAAGATGTCCAGCGTCGCCTGGTTTTCATGCAATATGAACGTAATGATGTCTCTTTTCACAGGGGAACTTTTCGGGTTCGAGGAGATGTGACTGATATTTTTCCGGCCCATGAGGAGGATCGGGCTGTGCGTCTTGAGTTCTTCGGTGATACACTTGATGCTATTACGGTGATTGATTCCCTGACGGGGGCAGTGCTTGAGAGGCTTGATGAATATACTGTTTTTCCCGGCAGTCATTTTGTTACCTCAAAGGACAGGCTGCAGATTGCCAACCGGACCATCAAGGAGGAACTGCAGGAGCGGCTGCAGTTTTTCCAGAATGAAAATCGTCTGGTGGAGGGCCAGCGTCTGGAACAACGGACCATGTTCGATCTTGAAATGATCCGGGAGCTGGGGTATTGCACCGGTATCGAAAACTACAGCAGACATCTGACCGGAAAACCTCCAGGGGCACCTCCGCCCAACCTGCTCGACTATTTTCCCGAGGATTATCTGCTTTTCATTGATGAGAGTCATATCGGTATCGGCCAGCTGAACGGCATGTATAACGGAGACAGATCCCGTAAAACCACCCTTGTTGACTACGGTTTTCGTCTTCCTTCCGCTCTGGACAATCGCCCGCTGCGTTTTGATGAATTTGAAAAGCGTATCAACCAGGTGATTTATGTCTCCGCAACACCTGGACCTTATGAGTTGAAGCAGGTGGGGGGGGAAGTGGTGGAACAGGTTATCCGCCCGACCGGCCTTCTTGATCCGAGAATCGAGGTGAGACCGGCCGTCAACCAGGTTGATGATCTGCTGGAAGAAATTCGCCTGCGGACGGAACGGGGTGAAGCGGTTCTGGTGACCACCCTGACCAAAAGGATGGCTGAGGATCTCACCGATTATTATGAGAATCTGGATATCCGTGTGCGGTACCTCCATTCGGACATAAAAACCCTGGAACGGGTTGAACTGATACGTGAACTCCGAAACGGTGAATTCAATGTGCTGGTCGGTATCAACCTGTTGCGGGAAGGGCTCGATATTCCCGAGGTATCTCTGGTTGCTATCCTGGACGCTGATAAGGAAGGGTTTCTCCGTTCCGAGAGATCTCTTGTTCAGACCTGCGGTCGGGCTGCGAGAAATGTTGATGGGCTTGTAATCATGTACGCCGATGAGATTACCGGCGCCATGAAATATACCATTGAAGAGACGGAGAGGCGTCGAAAAATACAGCAGGAGTACAATAGAAAAAACAATATTACGCCAAGAACCATTATTTCCCCGGTGAAAAACAGTATGCAGGAGCATCTGCAGGCATCGGGGTACCCTGCCGATGATTACAATCATCTGTTGCAGGCAGCCGAGGAGATACCTGAATATTATTCCGTAAAGGATCTGGAAAAGGAAATCGACAGACTGGAGACGGAGATGCATGAAGCGGCCGCGGAACTGGCATTTGAAAGGGCCGCGGAATTACGGGATCACATAAAAACGTTGAGAATGCTGGAGATAGAATTGGGATGAAATCTGGTCTTGCAAGGAAAATATCTCTTGCTGTTATACCCTTTTGTGTGGCCTGGCTGATGCGAATGTGGTTTTTTACCTGCCGGGTGAAGGTATACAATCCGGAACATTTTAAAGAGGTCGGTGAAGGAAAAAAGATCATCATTGCTTCCTTCTGGCACTATACAATTATTTATGTTTTTTATTTTCTCAGGAAATATCGGGCCACGGTGATGGTGAGTGCCAGTGATGACGGGGATTATATAGCCGCCCTTGCCCGAAATTTCGGTTTCAGTACAGCAAGAGGGTCAAGCAATAGAAAAGGGGTGGCCGCTCTGAAGAAACTGCTTGGTATTATACGCAGTGGAGAAAACTGCGCCATGGTGGCCGATGGTTCCCAGGGCCCTCCCAGAATTGCCCAGGCCGGAGCCATTCTTCTAGCCTCCAGAACCGGAGTGCCCCTTGTTCCCATGACATGGGCGGCTTCAAGTTATTTTACTATTCATTCCTGGGATAAAACGGCCATTCCCAGACCTTTTTCAAGGATAGATTATTATTTTGGTGAACTCCTTTACGTTCCTGCCGGAATCAGGGGTGACGAGATTGAGCGATACAGGCGACTGCTTGAAGAGCGGTTGAATACTCTCTACGAAAAGGCATGGACAGGCTTTGGTAGAGTGGAGCATTAAGATGGCTGAAAGAAAGGATAAAAGGGTGAGAAAAGGACTTGTTGTTGCCGGTCTTGCCGGAGGTTCAGGAAAGAGTGTCGTGTCTGTCGGGCTTTCTGCGGCACTGCGTCGAAAGGGAAATAACATTGTGCCTTTCAAAAAGGGGCCGGACTATATTGATGCCGGGTGGTTGCAGCTTGCTGCGGGGAACAACTGCTATAACCTTGATCCCTATCTTATGGAGCCGGAAAAGATAACAGAATCCTTTCTGAAGCGTTCAGTCCCGGCGGATATAGTCATTGTTGAAGGGAACCGGGGACTTTATGACGGGGTCAATGTGAAGGGTGGATATTCCACGGCGGATCTTGCACTGACCCTGGGGCTTCCCGTTCTGCTGGTGGTTAACTGTACCAAGACCACGCGAACTGTGGCGGCTATGCTCATGGGCTGTATGCAGTTTGAACCGAGGCTTGATATCTGCGGAGTTGTTCTCAACCGGATAGGGACAGAGCGCCAGAAAAAATTGATAAGTGAAGCTGTACAGTACTACACAAAACTGCCTGTTCTCGGGGCAATACCCAGGTTGAAGAAAGATATCTTCCCCATGCGTCACTTGGGAATGGTGCCCTGGCAGGAATATGAAGGTTCCGGGAAGGCCCTTGATTTTCTGGCTGATCTGATTGAAGAAAATGTAGACCTGGAGAGGATCAGCAATCTAATGGCTGAGGTCAGAGGAGCCGGAGCCGTGGTCAGGAGCGAAGAAAAAGTTCCAGGAGACGTAAGGATTGGTGTTCTGCGGGATGCCGCCTTTCAGTTTTATTATTCAGAAAACCTGGAAGCCCTGGAACGTTGCGGGGCTGAGCTGGTTTTTTTCAATGCCATGACCGACAGTAAGCTGCCTCCCCTTGATGGACTGTATATCGGTGGTGGTTTTCCTGAAACCGGAGCCCGCCTTCTTTCGGAAAATAGAGGTTTTTGCCGGAGTGTAAAAGATGCTGCGGAGAGTGGGATGGTGATCTATGCCGAGTGTGGTGGGCTCATATACCTTGGAAGGTCTATTACAATTGATGGAGAGACGTTTCCCATGACCGATGTCTTTCCTGTCAGTTTCGGTATGTCACCAAAACCCCAGGCCCATGGCTATACCAATTTTACTGTGGACGGGGAGACGGTTTTTTATCCGCGGGGGTTAAAGGTCAAAGGGCACGAGTTCCGCTACTCCACCATTCTGGAATGGCACGGGAATGACAGTGATCTGGTGCTGAAAATGGAACGGGGAAAAGGTTTTTGTAATGGTCGTGACGGACTGGCAAAAAAAAATGTTCTAGCTCTCTATACCCATGTGCACGCAGAAGGAACTGTGGAATGGGCGCGGGGTTTTGTGGGGAGATGCCGGGCCGTTCGGAGGAAACAGACAGATTAACACCCCACAAGGGGGTATAAGTGCCATGGAAATAAACCTAATTAATTTCAAAACACCTTTCCCTTTCTTATTTTTTATGACAGGAATTCAGGAGTAAGGCACTAATTAACCGGAGCCGTACCCAGGACCTTCCTGCATATTTCCCTTTGGGTTGTTTCATCGGGTGCCGGTTCCACCCAGTCGATAAAGGACTCGGAAACACGCATGTAAGCACCGTTGTCCTCCTTGCATTTATCACAGACACTCTGGGCATTGTCCCGATAGATTATCACTTTGGAAGCCGGGTCGCCACTGGCTGAAACCGCTGCCATTTTCCGGCAGCCACATTCCAGTCTTATAACAACAACACCTATACCTTCAGGGCTTCCTTCGAGAATACCTTCGATCATGGCTTGTTCACGTTTTTCGACCCGGAGTTTTTTTTTCGATTTTTTCTGTTTTGTTTTCTGAGACATGATTCACCAGTTATTATGGATAATTTGTTCGATTATTGATAGTTGGCTAATTATTTGTATTTTACAGCTATTCTCAAAATTGACACAATGCTCATAATAAGAAATGCGGGCTAACGGCAGACAGAATAATTTGTTCTGATTATACACGAAATTCAGCCGGCCACCTGGAAATGTTAAACTGAGTTTTGTACATAATCACAATAATTGTTGAAATAAGTACACAATATTATGGAAAGTGAATGAAAGGTCAATAGGGATAATCCGAGACCTTTTGGGTGTACCAGGTAGTGCCTGTCCATAAATGGCCTTTTTGCCCGATTTCTGCGTCGCTACGAATAATTAAAAATGCTCACATATGCCTAATATGCTGCGCTTTTTATTTTCCTATGCTCCTTGAATTCGAACAAAAAATCTCATTTCTGGACAGACACCAGGTAAGTGTTCTAAATCCTGCAATTGGCAAGTTTACCGGAGATGCGAGGCATCAAGGGCCCCGAAGTGCAGGATTTAGGTTGTACATTTTTACTCTTTTGATACGTCGTTTGTTTTAATTCCCGCATTAGAAAAGACAATCCGTTTTTGCTTGACAAAAATCTGGCCTTGAATTATTGGAGTAGTACACGAAATGACTGAGTCGTTCGAGTTAGTTCCGCATATCAATAAGTACGATGTTTACTTATTTAAAACTCACTCTATGGAGGTGAATTATGTTCGAAGTAGTGGTAGATAAAGATAAATGCAGTGGCGATGAAGAATGTGTAGCAGCATGTCCCGCACAGGTATTTGAAATGGAAGACGGCAAGGCTGAGCCCGTAGAAATGGACGAATGTCTTGGTTGTGAAACCTGTGTTGAAGTTTGTCCGGAAGATGCAATCACAGTAACCGAGATGTAATTACTGCTGCATTCGCTTTGAGTGACAAGCCCATCTCCTGAGCAGGGGATGGGCTTGTTCCGTTTCTGCGGGAGGCCACAGGTGAAATCACGAAAAACTACAATATCGCGGTTTAAACCGGGGGTGGCCAGGCGGACACATCTTCTCCTGGCGGCAATGCTGTGGACCGGTGTCGGTACACTTTTATTGACTAAAGGAGCTTTTCGCCTGACACGGGTAACTGATTATCAGGGTGCGATTGTTGCCGCATCTCTGTTGGCCGGTACTCTCAAGGGATATTTCGTTCTTGACAGGTCTGCCCGGAGAACCATCAACCGAATAGCCGGTTTTAATGATAATACTTGTTTCGGAGCTGTTTATTCCATCAAGACCTGGGTACTTGTTGTGGGAATGATTGCCATGGGCATAGCATTGCGCAGATCATCTCTTCCCCCTGAACTGCTCAGTTTTATTTATATTACAATAGGGTGGGGACTGCTTTTTTCCAGCAGGCTCGCCTGGTTTGCCTGGAGAAAGGGGACGGATTATGTCTGATACATCATTTAATTGTGTCTCTGTCAGCAGAAAGGCTCTACAGAGTAATTATAAATTCATTGAAAGCCGGGTAGCCCCGGGTGTCAAAGTAATGGCCATGGTGAAAGCGGATGCGTATGGACATGATATGGTTCTTACCGCCCGGGCCCTTGAAGATGTCGGCTGTACTGTTTTCGGTGTGGCAGAACTCTGTGAGGCTGTTATTCTTCGGAAGTCCGGTATCAAGGGACAGATTTTTGTCATGCTTGGGTTTGATCCGGAAAATGCGGCAATTTTTGTGGAACATGACCTGACTCCCGCAATTTTTTCCTCCAGGGCTGCAACTGCTCTTTCCCGTGCCGCTGTCGCGGCAGGGAAACAGGTAGAAGTGCATGTCAAGGTGGATACAGGTATGGGGCGGTTGGGTGTCATGCCCCGTGATCTGGTCGGGTTCGTAAAGGAGCTGGATACACTGCCGGGAATATCGGTGCAGGGTGTCATGAGTCATTTTCCCGAATCGGATGTACCGGATTCCTCCAGTACCAGGGACGGTTTTTCCACCTTTGAACAGGCATGCTCATTGTTGGCCGGTCGCGAGAATTTTGTCCGCCACATTGCCAATTCCGGAGCAGTGCTTAATTTTCCCGACACCAACTGTGACATGGTTCGTGCCGGAATATCTCTGTATGGCTATCATCCTTTCGGTAAACAGCCTGAAAACGGCAGCGATGGCAACAGACTTATACCGGCCATGACATTTTCAACACAGATTATTCAGGTGAAGGACCTGCCGAAAGGTGCCGGAATAAGCTACGGTCACACATACAGAGCTGAGCGGGATATGCGGATTGCTGTTCTTCCCGTTGGATACGAGGACGGTTTTTCCCGTATTCTTTCAAACCAGGGAGAAGTCCTGATCCATGGCAGAAAGGTACCGGTACGCGGTCGAATCTGCATGAATATCTGTATGGTTGAGATTACTGGAATAGACGGCGTTCAGGTGGGAGATGAGGCGGTTCTGCTGGGACGACAGGGGGATGCGGTGATAACGGCTGATGACATAGCCGAAAAAACCGGCAGCATAAGCTATGAAGTGCTTTGTCTTTTTGGCAATAATAATAAAAGAGTGCATAGAGAGTAGAGTGGAATGATTCGTTTACAGGTCAAGTCGGTTCTGGACAGGTGTTTTGAAAAGGGTGTTGCTGCCGGGCACTGGTCCGACGCAGGTATGGGCAAATATACGGTGGAATTGCCCAAACATGAAGGTCAGGGAGATTTTTCCTCCAATATTGCTCTGGTGCTTGCCGGAATTGAGAAATGTAATCCGAGAGAGATTGCTGCAGCTGTGGTGAAAGAACTGGCCGGGGAGAAAAAACTGTTTGATCGGGTGGAAATTGCCGGTCCCGGGTTTATTAATTTTTTTATAAACGGTGATATCTGGCGCACTCTCATACCTGTTGTTATTGATCGGGATGAAAAGTTCGGTAAAAGTGAAGTGGGAAGAGGCAGGAAGGTGATGGTCGAATTCGTCAGTGCCAATCCCACAGGCCCCCTCAGTATCGGCCACGGGAGACAGGCTATCCTCGGCGATTCGATCGCCAGACTGCTGGAGGCCACGGGGCACGATGTGTTCCGGGAGTATTATTATAATGATGCCGGCAGACAGATGCGTGTCCTCGGAGAATCGACAAGAGCCAGGTACCTGGAACTGCTCGGGGAAAAAGTTGTTTTTCCGGAGGACGGTTACCAGGGGGAGTATATTATTGATATCGCCCGTTCTTTAGTTGATGAAAAAGGGGATTCTCTCAAAAGTGTGGAAGATGTCACCCCGTTTAAGGAGCGTGCGGAGAAATTTATCTTCCAGGATATTTCCGGGACACTTGAACGAATGGGAATTGTTTTTGATAACTATTATAATGAACGTTCCCTTTACGAAGATGGTCATATAAATGATGTGGTTTCCCGTTTGAGGGAAAAGGGATATGTCTATGAAAAGGACAATGCCGTCTGGTTCAAAACAACGGAGTTCGGGCAGGAAAAGGACCGTGTAATTATCAAGAGCAGTGGAGAACCGACATACAGGCTGCCTGATATCGCCTATCACAGGGAAAAGTTCAGGAGAAAGTTTGACTGGCTGATTGATATTTTCGGTTCAGATCATATTGCGACGGTTCCCGATGTCCTTGCGGGTGTAGAGGCTCTGGGGTATGATCCATCCCTTGTGACTGTTGTGCTTCATCAGTTCGTCACCCTGACCAGGGAGGGAAAACAGGTGAAAATGTCCACCAGAAAAGCCAATTTCATAACGGTGGACGAACTTATTGAAATGGTGGGTACCGATGCGGTTCGGTTCTTTTTTATGATGCGCAGGGCGGACAGTCAGATGGAGTTTGATCTGGATCTTGCCACAAAAAGAAGCCAGGAGAATCCGGTATATTATGTGCAATACGGGCATGCAAGGCTCTGTTCCATAATTCGCCAGGCCAGGGAAAAAGGGCTGCAACCTGGTAATCTCGAAGAGGTTGATCTTTCTCTTCTCCAGGAACCGGAAGAATTGAATATCCTGAAAGCAGTATCATTCTTTCCGGAAATGATTGAAACCGCAGCGCTTGATCTGGCGCCCCACAAGGCTATTTTTTATTTTATTGATCTGGCAGGTAAATTTCACAGTTACTATAATAAACACAAGGTGTTAACCGATGATTTGCCACTGACCAGGGCCCGTCTGGCACTGGTGGAAATGCTGCGTATCGTCATCAGGAACGGGTTGGTTATTACCGGTATCACTGCGCCTGAAAAAATGTAGTTCCAAATAAATATTATTTCTTTATTCTGCGAAGTGCAGGATTGAGCCCGCATTTCTCATGAATTTATGATGTAAATACACCTTTTCCATGGCAGCCAGAAAAAAGAAGGCGAAAAAATTGAAATTCGAGTTAACCCGCAGTGCTGCTGCCGGTCTCGGAGTTATTCTTTTCTGTCTTTTCCTCTGGATGTTTCTCCTTGGCGTCTGGGCGGGGCAGTCGCTGCTTCTCCCTTCCTACGGCAAGAAAGTGGCAGTTGTGGATAAAAAAGCAAGTGAGCTCAGTGAGCCTCTGGTCATACATGCAGAGAAGAAACCAGTAAAAAAGAGATAATCCTGGAACCGTCGCGAATTCAGGATAATTCCTCATTTCAGATAACTATAAGGATTGGCCGAATACAATGATTGGAAAATTACTTACTAAGGTTTTTGGCAGCAGTAATGACAGGATACTGAAACAGATACGTCCTGTGGTAAATCGGATAAATGAGCTCGAAAAGGATATCCAGCCCCTGACTGATGAGGAACTTGCGGCCAAAACAGTGGAGTTCAAAGAAAGGTTGAATAAAGGAGAGCCACTGGATGATCTGCTGCCGGAATCTTTTGCGGTGATGCGGGAGGCCGCCCGGCGGGTTCTTGGTGAGAGACATTACGATGTGCAGCTGGTGGGTGGGGTCATTCTCCACCAGGGAAAGATCGCTGAAATGAAAACGGGTGAAGGAAAGACCCTCACCTCCACCCTGCCTGTCTACCTCAACGGTCTGACGGGAAAAGGTGTTCACGTGGTGACGGTCAATGATTATCTGGCTGCCCGTGATGCCGAATGGATGGGCCAGGTCTATTCGTTCCTCAAGATGAGCTGTGGCAAGATTGTACATGGGCTCAGTGATGAAGAGAGGCGGATAGCCTACGGCGCTGATATTACCTACGGGACAAATAACGAGTTCGGATTTGATTATCTCCGGGACAACATGAAGTTCGAACTGAGCGATTTCTGTCAGCGTGGTTTTCACTATGCCATTGTCGATGAGGTCGATTCAATTCTTATCGATGAGGCGAGAACGCCGCTCATTATTTCGGGCCCCGCCGATATATCCACTGATCTGTACAGGAGTGTTGATCGAATTATTCCCCGGTTTAAAAAAGATGAACACTATGTTGTCGATGAAAAATCAAAACAGGTTTCTCTCACTGAAGAGGGGATTGGTCTTGGTGAAAAACTGCTGGGGATTGATAATCTCTATGATCCCGCAAATATAGAAAAACTTCATCACCTGAACCAGGCACTCAAGGCCCATGTCCTTTTCCAGAAGGATGTGGATTATATTGTTAAGGACGGCCAGGTAGTGATCGTTGATGAGTTTACCGGTCGGACCATGGAGGGGCGCCGTTACAGTGACGGCCTTCATCAGGCCCTTGAGGCAAAGGAAGGAGTGAATATTGAAAAGGAAAATCAGACCCTTGCCTCCATTACCTTTCAGAACTATTTCCGCATGTATGAAAAGCTGGCGGGTATGACTGGTACGGCCGATACGGAGGCACCTGAATTCAAAAAAATCTATGATCTTGATGTGGTTGTCATGCCGACAAACCAGCCCATGATCCGGGATGATTATGCCGATGTCATTTATAAAAACGAGGCGGCCAAATACCGGGCTGTTATCAGGGAAATCAAGAGTATGCATGAACAGGGACGGCCTGTTCTCGTGGGAACCATTTCCATTGATGTTTCAGAAAAGATTTCCCGGATGCTTAAAAAAGAAAAAATTGCCCATGAAGTGCTGAATGCAAAACATCATGAGCGCGAGGCTGAAATTATCGCCGGCGCCGGACAGCTGGGCAAGGTCACCATCGCCACTAACATGGCTGGTCGGGGACGGATATTAAACTCGGAGAAGGTGTGGTTGAAGTGGGCGGACTCCATATTCTTGGTACATCCCGCCATGAATCCAGACGGATTGACAACCAGTTGAGAGGCCGTTCGGGGCGCCAGGGAGATCCAGGTTCTTCACGGTTTTTTCTCTCTCTGGAGGACGATCTTCTCCGTATTTTCGGATCCGGGAAAATCAGTGGCATCATGGAAAAACTCGGTATGGAGGAAGATGAACCCATTGAGCACAACATGATTTCCAGGGCTATTGAAAATGCCCAGAGAAAAGTGGAAGGGCATAACTTCGATATTCGAAAGCATCTCCTGGAATATGATGATGTCATGAACATTCAGCGTGAGGTTATTTACCAGCAGCGCCGAGAGATTCTTGAAGGGGACAATGTGTCCGAAGTTGTTCAGGATATGATTGAAGACCTGGTAGATGATGTGGTGACACAGTTTTATCAGGATCGGATCGATTCGGAAGAATGGGACTGGAAAGGATTCAAAGTAGCAATGGAGGAGACATTCCATAATGTTCCGGAGTGGCCGGAGGATGAACTCAAGGGGCTGAAATATGACTCTTTTAAGGAAAAGACGCTTTCCTTCGTGCAGGAAGCGTATAAGGCACAGGATGAGCAGAACGGGTTTGAAACGCAGCGGCAACTCGAAAAAATAGTTCTGTTGCAGATTGTGGATACCCAGTGGAAGGATCATCTTCTTTCCATGGATCACCTGAAAGAGGGTATTGGTCTGCGGGGTTATGGCCAGAAAAACCCCCTCAATGAATATAAGCGCGAAGGGTATGAGCTGTTTCAGAATGTGATTGAGGCCATAAAACGTCAGACGATTTCCAGCCTTATGCGGGTCCGGGTCGTTCACGAGGAAGAGGTTGAGCGGCTGGAAGAGGAGCGCAGGCGGCGACACGAGGAAGAGCAGCAACGCATGAGCAAAAGTTCGGGAGCGTCGGCTGAAGCTGTACAGCAACCATTGAGAAGGGAAGGGGAAAAGATTGGTCGTAATGCACCCTGTCCCTGCGGCTCAGGAAAAAAATATAAGAGATGTTGCGGCAGAGCCCGGTAAGCCTGCATTTCTCATGAACATTGTAACCGGCGGAAATCAGCCGTGGAGCTTCTCCGGATGCATCAGGTTGTCTTCCATATGCTTGAGTTCATCAATGCCTGATACAACAATTTTCGGATCGGGGGCAAGTTCTTTCCTGGGGAGTTTTCCTTCGTAATCCATCTGGCTGAGAATGAACTTCATACAGTTCAGTCTCGCCTGTTTTTTGACATCGGACCGGATGATTGTCCAGGGAGCAATTGTCCGGTTAGTTTCCGAGAGCATCTGGAATTTCCTGATGGAGTAGTTATGCCAGTATTCCTGGGCAAGATTGTCGACCGGTGAGAGTTTATACTGTTTCAGGGGATCTTTTTTTCGTGAATCAAACCGTTCCTTTTGTACCTCCTTGGATACAGAGAAGTAAAACTTAAAAAGCTTGATACCGTCTTTGACCAGCATCTCCTCAAGAAGAGGAACATCCTTTAGAAAACGTTTGTTCTGTTCATCCGTACAGAATCCCATTACCGGTTCCACCATGGCCCTGTTATACCAGCTTCGGTCGAAAATGACGATTTCCCCGGCGGCGGGCAGGTGGGGAATGTAGCGTTGGAAATACCACTGGGAAATCTCAGTCTCATTGGGTTTTGTCAGGGCGATGACTTTGGTGTTCCTGGGATTGAGATGAGCAATGATTCGTTTGATTGTACCTCCTTTTCCTGCAGCATCCCGACCTTCAAAAATTGCCAGGATACGCTTGCCTGTTGCCTTCATGGAGCTTTGCAGTTTCATAAGTTCTATCTGCAGCTTTTTCAGCTCGATCTCATAGGCAAGATGACTGTTTTTTATCCAGATAGCGGTTCTGTTATCTCCCTTTTTGGTGTGCAGGTTTTTAAACGCAGTCTCTTCCAGCAGTTTGATTTTTACAGGGGCCTGTTCTTTCTTGCTTTTACTGTGTTTTTTATTGCCTTTTTTACCCATGTGAATTTCCTTTTGTTATTTATGTCTGGAAAACGATTTCCAGAGTGACACCCGTTACGTTTTTTCTGCAAGGACCAGTATTATTATTTCAGTGCAGCACCGTATTTTTTCTTTTCCTTGGTCATAAGCTTATATTCCACATCACCGGGGATAACAATTTCAGGATCCACCTTGAAATTGAGTGTTCTTGACCTGCCCCGGTACTTGACGGCACTGAGGATCAGTTTCATGGTTTCCCGTCTTGCAAGGTGCTTGTTATCAGAGCGGATAACATACCAGGGTGATTTTTTCTTATGGGTTTTGCGTAACAGTATCCGTTTTTTCTCAGTGAATTCATCCCAGAGCTCCTGAGCCTGCAGGTCAACCTCACTGAGTTTCCACTGTCTGAGCGGGTCATTGCGGCGTCTTTCAAAACGCCTGGCCTGTTCCTCCTTGGATACGGAAAAGTAGAGTTTGAGGAGAATTGTTTTTCCACCGTCAAGGATGAAGTTTTCTTCATAGGTGGTGACTTTCTTTAAAAATCTTTTGTACTGGGCCTGGGTACAGAACCCCATGACAGGCTCCACCATTGCCCTGTTATACCAGCTTCGATCAAAGAGAACAATTTCTCCGGCGTGGGGAACTGCTCGATATAACGCTTAATGTGAAGTTCCGTTTTCTGGTATTCGTTCGGTTTTCCCAGGGCGATTACCCTGTAACGTTTTTCGTTCATATAGCGTGTGACACGCCTGATGGTTCCGCCCTTGCCGGAGGCATCCCGGCCGTCAAAGAGGACAATCATTTTTTTTCCTGTCCGCTCCAAATGTTCCTGCATCTTTATCAGTTCCGCCTGGTAGGGCTTGAGTTCTTCAGAGCAGTAATACTTGAGCAGGGCAGCTTCAACAATTTTTTCCTTGTGCTTTTCCCCAAGCAGCTTGGTGATGATCCGGCTCTTCGTGGTGGGCGTCTGGATTTTTTTGGATTTTTCAAACGATTTAACCACATCGCGGATTACGGCAGTTGTTCCCTTGCCGGGATCATACGGGCACGAAGGGCCGGCTTTCTTCTTTTTGGAATGTTTCTTTTTTGTCTTCATAAAATGGTACCGTTGTACGGGGAGGGGAGAGGGTTATCCCGGAAGAAACCGGTAGAAAATACCCTGACATTACCTGTAGTATAGTAAGAAAAAAAGGGACTGCAAGTGAAAAATCAATTGAATTTCAGGCCTGAGAGAAACATATGAGAATAAATCTCAGGGAGTTTTAACTTTGCAAGGGCGACTGTTGTTTCAATGATATCATAAGGTATTCTATGGTGGGTGACTTTAATATCATGGCCGGTAAGTGTCATGACGGCGAAACTGGCCCATGGGTTTCCGTCAAACATTCTTCCGACTGATCCCGGGTTGATGAAATGCACACCACCAAGAAATTTGTAATAGGGTGTGTGGGAGTGACCGGTAACAACAATTCTACAGTTGCTTTTTTCGGCCAGTTCGAGAAAACGGCTGTCCGGGTGTCTTGAAAAAGAAATTCATGGTGTGCTGCGGGACTGCCATGGAAGATGGCTGTGGAGTTCTCTTTTTCGAATACGATATGCAGTGATTTCGGCAATGATTGCAGATAGTCTGCCGATTTTCCAGTGAGATTATCCGCAGTCCAGGTATACATGATTCTCTTTTCAGGGTTTCTGGGTTTTTTGAAGGTCTTTCCTTTGAGAAGTTTCAGCACTTTTTTGTCGGTATTGCCGAGAATGGATAAGCTACGGTATTGTTGAAGCCAGGAGAGGGTTTCATTTGGAAAGGGACCATAGACAACGGAGTCGCCACAGTTGACAATGGCTTCAAAGTCATCCATGTTCAGACTGTCAACAACAGCCTTCAGGGCCGGAAAATTAGCGTGTATGTCGGAAAGAAGTAGTATCTTCAATGTATTACTTAGAGAAAATCATAAAATCGACATGAATTCAGCTTCCCTTTAAAGGAGTGGGGAGACAAGAAGTGATAAATTTTCCTTGAATTTTTCCACGATAGTTCTGTCGGCAAATGATGTGGTTTCTATCTCATGGGATTGATTGAGATAACCCATCTGGACAGCGTGTAGATCCTGGGTAAAATTTCTGCAGTAAATAAACAGTGTAGCTTCAAAATTGAGCCAGAAACTTCTCATGTCCAGGTTTACGGAGCCAAAGAGTGAAAGATCACCATCAACGGTTATTGTTTTGGAATGGAGCAGACCTCCCCGGAAAAGGTAAATTTTTACCCCCGATTCCGTCAATTCCTCGTAGCGGGCACGGCTTGCATACTTGACCAGTACGGAATCATTTTTTTCGGGAACTATGATTTTAACGTCAACTCCCCGTTGGGCTGCAGCTTTCAGGGCCATCAGGAGTGGTTCGTCAGGTATAAAATAGGGAGTGGTCATAATCAGCTCGTGTCTCGCCGCATATATTGTTGTAAGCAGAAGGGTATGGATAGCTTCTGGGGCGAAACCTGGACCGGAAGGGACAATCTGCACGGCCGATTCGCCGACGATTGGGCGCTGCCTGATATCGCCGACTCGCCGTACAGTTTCGACATCCTCAATAATTGACCGGGAGCGGAATTGGCCGACGTCGGCCTCCAGAAACCAGTCGCTGATAAATGTTCCTGCGAGGCTTTCAACGACGGGGCCTTCCACCCGTACCATTGTATCTACCCAGTTCCCCACACCGGCATCTATTTTAAAAACATCCGGATCAACCATGTTCTGGCTGCCCGTGTAAGCTACATCTCCGTCAATGACAACGATTTTCCTGTGGTTACGGATATCTATCCGGGAGAAAAAAACCATGAACAGGCCGGCCGGTAATGACTCCTGGATTTTGACCCCGGCGTTTTTCAGGGAGGTGGCCGTTTTGCTTTTGAGAAAATGCCGGCTGCCGATAGAATCAAGGAGAACCCGGCAGGTGACACCCCGGGACGCAGCCCGTATCAGGGCATGGGCAATCCTGTCGACTCTGCCTCCTTCTTCCCAGATGTAGAACTGCAGGTGACAGGTTGAGCGGGACTGGTCGATATCTTTTAAAATGGAAGTAAGGATATCTTCCGGGTTGTCAATCAGCTGCAACCGGTTTCCGGCCATTGCAGGAATGCCGATAAGTGTTTCCGCCTGCCGGTGAAGGGGTTCACATTCAGGGTTAAGGTGTTCCCAGGACACAGGGGCCCTTGCCCGCAATGATTTCAGCCAGTGTTGGTACTGATTGTAGGAAACCCTGGCTCTTTCTGAACGTCTTTCGGGAATACGGTTTTCCCCGAAAAGAAGGTAAAAAATGCCACCTATGAATGGGATCAACAGAATGACAATAAGCCACGCAAGGGAAACTCCATAGGGACGTTTGCGCATGATCACCCGAAGCGACAGAGTGATACGGATGAAGAAATCTGCAAGAAGTAGACTGGTTGAATAAATGGAGTAACTCCAGTGTGGTTCAGGAATAGTCATACATTTCAGACTGTTAATTCTTTTATGAATTCTGGTGTTTTTTCAGTGGATCAGGTTGGTTAATCTATAAAACGGGGAAAACACCATATTGGATCGGAAGAAGACATTAATTTGCAGCTATATTTTTTAACTGCCTGCTCCTTTCGTGAGATGACACCGGAACAGAATACCATATTAGTTGAAATTTTATATAAAAAACTTACAATTTAATACTAGCGTTATCAGCATCATAAGTGGTAGATTTTTAAATTAGAGCGAATCCGAACGGTGTCAAAAATGCATGCCGCCTTGCGGATTTTTAAATAAATTGCTGAATTACTCGATTTCCCGGCCTGTTATGCAGAAACCTAACGGGTAACATGAAAGAACTGTTCGGGAGATTCTTTTCCGGTGGGAGGACTGGCCGGATATCCACTTGTCTATGGAGTTTGAATGAACATTGAAGGTTTTTTGTTTTCCGCTGTTGAAGCCTCGGTAAAATACCCTGACAGGCTCGATCTTGGCCTTATTTTCAGTGATGAACCCTGTGTCACTGCTGGTGTTTTTACGACTAACCAGGTCAAAGCTGCCCCCGTTGTTATCGATATTGAGCGGCTCAAGGAGGGCAGGGCTCAGGCCATCCTGGTTAACAGTGGATGCGCCAATGCCTGTACCGGTGAAGAGGGCGAAAAGAATGCTCTGGCGATCAGTGCGTGTCTCGCGGAGACGTTGGGTATTCCTGATGAAATGGTGCAACTGGCCTCAACCGGAGTAATCGGTGAACAGCTTGATGTGGCTGCATTTGAAAAAAATATAACCAGGCTTGTTAAAGGACTGTCTTCCGACAATTTTGATAAAGTTGCGGAAGCAATTATGACCACCGACACCCGGCCCAAGGTTGCCTGTGATACAGTAAAAATAGGTGGCAGAGACGTCCGGATCATGGGAATGGCCAAGGGCGCAGGTATGATCATGCCCAACATGGCAACCATGCTCGCCTTTGTTGTCACCGATGCCCAGATCAGTTTTCCAGAGCTCCACAAATCACTGCTTTTCGGGGTGGAACGGACTTTCAACAGAATTACTGTTGACGGGGATACCAGTACCAACGACATGGTTCTGGTGATGGCCAACGGCAGAGCTGATAATCCGTGGATTGATGGTGATTCTCCTGACGACCAGCTTGTTTTTCAAGATGCCCTTGAAACGGTCCTGAAGGACTTGGCATTACAGATTGTAGCGGACGGAGAAGGAGCCACAAAGACAATTACTGTCCGTGTATGCGGGGCAAAAGAGGATGAGGAGGCGGAGACCATCGCCAGAACAGTGGCAACATCGAGTCTTGTTAAAACGGCTTTTTTCGGGGAAGACGCCAACTGGGGAAGAATTATGGCCGCGGTGGGCAGGGCCGGTGTACGGTTTTATCCCGAAAGAGTTGACCTGGCATTCGGTGATGTCCTTATTGTAAAAAACGGTCAGTTTCTCGGTAGTGAAGCGGAAAAAGCTGCGTCAGAGATTTTGAAGGAAAAGTCTTTTTCGATCTGTATAGACTTGAAGGACGGAACCGGGTGTGAAGAGGTGTACACCTGTGATTTTTCGGTAGATTATGTGAAAATTAATGCCGACTACAGATCTTGAGGTTTGCCAATGGCAGCCTGACAATCAACCGTAACGGAATATGTCCGGGTGAAAGAACTTTATCTAATACGACATGCCAAATCAAGCTGGGCTGATCCGGATCTTGATGATTATGACAGGCCCTGAATAAACGGGGCAAAATGAATGCACCGTATATGGCGGGCAGGATCTCCATGCGTAATATTTTTCCCGATCGCATTGTCTCCAGTCCTGCCCTGAGAGCACGAAAAACTGCGCGATCCATAGCTGCTGGAATTGGTTACAGAAAAGGGAAAATAATCTATGATCGAGGTCTCTATTTTTCAGGATTCAGCTATTTCCTCAGTGTCGCAGAATGTTATCTCAACAAGGTTGACAGGATTTTCATGGTCGGACATAATTCCGTAATTACCGATGTCGCCGAGTATCTCAGTGGAGAGACTTTTGATAATATTCCAACCTGCGGCATTGTGGGGATTGCGTTTCGTGGAAAAAGTGGGTTTCAACAGGCTGGTGGTAAAGGTTCTCTTCTGTTTTTTGATTATCCTAAAAAAATTTCTCTCTGAACACCGTTTTTGCCGGAGTTGGGATTTTCATTTCTTTTTGCAGTTAACAGTAATATCCAATTGTTACTGCGGTAAGCAAAGATTTTAAAACAAAATGAACACAATGTTCATGAAAAATGCGGGTTAAAGGGTTGTGTATGTTGTCTGGCGAAATACAATGTAGAAACTGTGTCCATTATTATATCACATATGACCCGGCAAAACCCCATGGCTGCCGAGCTGTCGGTTTTAAAAGCAGGCAGAATCCGGCCAAAGTTGTTTTTGCGAACTCGGGTATTTCCTGTCAGCTGTACACTCCTAAAGAAGGGAAGAGGAACCCTCCCTCAAGAGATTCAATAAAGGCATGAACAGAAAGTCCCTGAAGGAGAAGAGTCTTACGCTTCTTGTCGATACCTGGCAGACCAGCTGGGAGCTGTTGAAAATAACGGTTCCCGTCCTCATTGTCACCAGAATTCTTGAACAATTCGGGCTCGTGTCTTTTTTCAGTGTTGTTCTTGAGCCTGTAATGGGGGTCATGGGCCTTCCCGGCTCCCTTGGTCTTGTCTGGGCGACCGCCATGCTGACCAGTCTTTACGGGGGATTGCTGTTTTTGCGGTTCTGGCACCTTCCCTGGATTTGACTGTAGCCCAGATAACCGTTCTCTGTTCTGCCATGCTTATCGCCCATGCCCTCCCCATTGAGTTAAGTGTCAGTAAAAAAGCAGGGGCTTCCCTTATTCCTATCGGGCTGCTACGTCTTCTGGGAGCTGTCATTTACGGAATGATCCTGCATCATCTGAGTCTGTTTTTCGGTTTCTGGCAGGAAAAGGCGACAGTGTATTTCAAAGCTGCTGATACCAGTCAGACCCCGGTGGAGTGGGTGCTTGATCAACTGCAGAATATTGCACTGATTGTTTTGATAATTTTTTGTAT
The DNA here is from genome assembly GCF_019703855.1 of Desulfomarina profundi. Taxonomy (GTDB): domain Bacteria; phylum Desulfobacterota; class Desulfobulbia; order Desulfobulbales; family Desulfocapsaceae; genus Desulfomarina; species Desulfomarina profundi. The sequence goes on from NZ_AP024086.1 coordinate 920,522, forward strand.
ACTCATAGTCATGCGTGTTCTGCGGGCCATTGGCCTTCTCACCTTGCTTGAAAAAATCCTGTCCCCGGTTCTGCCGGTTTTCGGTATGGGGCACAATGCTGCACCGGTAACTGTTGTCGGTATGGTAATGGGACTTGGATACGGTGGGGCCATGATTATCCGGGAAACGGCAAGGGGAAAGATGGGCCGGGAGGAACTTTTTTACTCTATGGTCATGATGGGATTGTGCCATGGACTGGTTGAGGATACGTTGCTGATGGTCGCCATTGGTGGCAAGATTACCGGAGTTTTCTGGGGAAGGATATTATTTTCACTTTTCGTTGTGTATTGTATTGTCCAATGTGGACGGGTTTTTTCCGGCAGACGGGTACGGACTGAAACCTAAATCCTGCACTTCGGGAATAAAGAAAAAATATTTATATTGTATAAACAGATAGTTATCATATTGCAGTAGGGGCTGTACTACTCACTATCAGAGTGAGATTGTTTTTTTCTTTATTCCCTTGCCCTAGGGGATTGGCAATTTTATCGAATCTGCTTCGTTATCAAGTGCTTGAAGTATGTTAATACGTCTGCGCCCTTGATGCCTCGCATCTCCGAAAAACTTGCCAATTGCAGGATTTAGCCCGCATTTTTCATCAGTTCAGGCGGCGTCAGCTACAAAATTTTCAAGAGTAAATAATAGTTGTCTATATTTACTGTTGAAATATTGCAGAAGATGGCGTCGCCTGGGCTGACCTTGGGTGAACATTGTGTCAATTTTGTTCGACTACTGATAATTGGCTAATTATTTGTATTCTACAGCTCATCTCAAAATTGACACAATGTTCATGAGAAATGCGGGTTAGGTGAAAATTGAACATGACGTATCACGTAACTAATCCGGTTACGATTCAGGAGGATGGAACAGAATATGGAATTTTCACGTTTTGGCAGGAAAATGACCAGTAATGCCGGAATACTCTCCCTTATGGATGATCTGGGAAAAGCACTTCTTTCCGGAGGAGAGAATATGATTATGATGGGAGGCGGTAACCCTGGAGTTGTACCCGAATTCAGGGAGACTGTTCAACAGAGATTGAGGACAATATGTGATGATTCCCGTCTTTTTCACCAGCTTACCGGAGTTTATGGCCCTCTCTGCGGAGATCATGGTTTCGTTGAAGGACTGGCATCCTTGTTGAACCGGGAACATGGATGGGATGTGGGACCGGAAAATATCTGCCTTACAAACGGCAGTCAGACTGCATTTTTTTATCTTTTTAATCTTTTTGGTGGTTTGTATGAAGATGGTCTCAGAAAGAAAATATGTTTGCCTCTGGCGCCGGAATACATAGGCTATGCTGATCTTGGGCTGGAAGAGGAATTGTTTGTCACGACCCGGCCGAGGATTGAATACCTGGATGATGGGATGTTTAAATACAGGGTCGATTTTGACGAGCTTGCCATAGGTGATGATATTGGGGCCATCTGTGTTTCCAGGCCGACCAACCCCACGGGGAACGTGGTAACTGACAGGGAGGTTGAGAAGCTTTCAAAACTTGCTGAAGAAAAAAATATTCCCCTCATCATTGACAGTGCCTACGGCCTGCCTTTTCCCTGTATGGTTTATACGGATGCCAGGCCCTTATGGAATAAAAATACGATAGTCTGTCTTTCCCTGTCAAAGCTTGGGCTTCCCGCCATCAGAACTGGCATTGTGGTCGCCGATGAAAACGTTGTCAAAGCCCTTGGCAGTATGAATGCCATAATGTCTCTTACGCCGACAAGTGTCGGGGCAACCCTGATGCGTGAAATTGTAAAAAGTGGGGAAATCGGGAAAATAAGCCACGATCTTATTCAACCTTTTTATAAAAGGAAAATGGAAAATGCACTCGGGGCAGTACGGGAGCAGTTCGCAGGTATTCCATGCCGTATACATAAACCTGAAGGAGCCATGTTTCTCTGGCTCTGGTTTGAAGATCTTCCCATTTCCAGTCTGGAGCTGTACGAGAGGTTGAAGAAAAGAGGTGTTCTGGTTGTTTCGGGACATTATTTCTTTCCGGGACTGCGGAGTGCCTGGAAACATAAGGATGAATGCCTGCGTGTGACCTATGCCCAGGATGATGATGCAATCAGAAGGGGAATTGCTATTATTGCGGAAGAGGTGAAAAAGGCATATTCAACTTCGACACCATGAATACATTATCTTGATAAACGGAGAATACCATTGAAGACAAGACTGCTGGTGATGTTGCACGCATTGTTTTTTTTGACTGCTCTTGGTCCGTCGGCTGGATGGAGCAAATGTTTGCAGGGAGACTGTCGGAACGGTAAAGGTGTGTATGTATCGGCGGATGGCAGGCACTATACGGGGGAATTCAAGAATGGTGCTCTCAATGGCCGGGGGAAACTGAAATTTGCTGATGGAACAGTTTATGAAGGACAGTTTCGAGACGGCAGGTTTCACGGTAAGGGAAAGATCGTCCATCCGGATGGTCGCACATACGATGGTCAGTTTTATAAAAATGTAATTCACGGGAAAGGTACCCTGGTACGGGCTGATGGCACTCAGTACATCGGTGAATTCAGCCTGGGGCAGTTTCACGGGAAAGGCGTTCTGTTTTCTCCGGATGGCAGGGAATACAACGGAGAATTCAGAAATAACATGATCGAGGGGAAGGGGAAGATCGTTTATGCCGACGGCAGCTGGTTTGACGGATTTTTCCATAATGGCAAACCCGATGGAATGGGGACCAGGAAATATGTCGACGGCAGCAGTTATTCTGGAGAATATCGCGGTTCGGCCAGGCATGGTTACGGGGTGTTTTACTCCCCCGGGGGGAAAAGTACGAAGGCATGTTTGTCAATGACCGTTACGAGGGAGAGGGAACCCTCCGGTACGCGGATGGCCGAAAATACACGGGAGAATTTAAAAACAATCTCTGTCATGGTCAGGGTACCATGGAATATGTGGATGGTTCCAGGTACCAGGGAGATTTTATAGAGGGACTGCCCCATGGCAAGGGACGGCACGAGTTTCCAGATGGTACCGTTTACGAGGGTGAATTTATCAAGGGAAAGAGAAGTGGTATGGGTGAACTCTTGTTTCCTGATGGTTCCAGGTATAAAGGAGAATTCGCCGATAACAGGATGCATGGCACGGGAACACTTGTCTACAAAGACGGTTCTGTTTTTACCGGCCAATTTGTCAACGGTCAGCCACAGCAGCAAGAGGGGGCAGCTGGAAAGCAAATTCGGACACCGGCGATGGTCGAAGGGAAGAAGACAGGGACGGACTCGAAACAGGTTCTGGCTCTGCAAACCGGCAAATATACTATTCGAAATGGTGTGGTTCTGGATACGACTCGGAATAATACACCACTTACAGGCAGTGCTCATATTGTTTTTCCTGATGGCAGGGAATATCGGGGGCAATTTAAAAATGGGTTGATGCATGGCCCGGGAATGCTTGAATTACCCAGTGGAGACAGCTATGTCGGTGATATGAGAAATGGTAAAATTGAGGGGTATGGTATCTTTCATCATAAAGACGGCAGGGAATATAAAGGCGATTTTGTAGCTGGCAGGAAACAGGGCAGCGGTATCTTCACTTACCCGGACTCCACCCGTTATGCTGGCGAATTCAAGGATGATCTGTTTTCCGGCAGGGGAGAGTATTTTTTTTCCGATGGTAGTCATTACAAGGGAGAATTTGCCCATGGCAGTTTCCAGGGAATCGGGGAATTGATCTACCCGGACGGCAGTGTATACAGGGGGGAGTTCAAAGATGATCTTCCCCACGGTGAGGGTATTCTGGTTTCGAGTGACGGTAGTCGTTATGAAGGAGAATTCAGGTTCGGGGCTCGTGATGGCAAGGGCACATTCACTCAAAAGGATGGGCGCGTTTTTAAAGGGATTTTCAAAAAGGATGAATTGGTAAAGAGGGAATTCTGATTAACTGCTGCCACTTACGAATTTTTTAAAGTATGCCTGGTAAAGCACGTACATCTTCAGACTCATAACTGTCAGGCTGGGTTGGGTACGTAATTGAATTTGATAATCAAGAAAACCGGGTAAAAACCACAGGGCCATCACGGATTAAGAAAATATATATTTCCGGTTATATGGAGTGGGAAGACGGATAATACAGGAAAAGAGACAGAAAATGCGTTGGAGCTATAAAACCGTACACTACGAACTGAAAAAGGAAGGCCTGCTTGGCAGTGCTTTTCTGGATGAGTCGGAAATGGAGCTTTCCCTCAATGAATATGGACGGGCGGGTTGGGAACTCGTTTCTGTAATACAAACCATGGATGGTATTATTGCCGTGTTTAAACAACCTCTGGCTGGAGACTCTTCCGCTCTTTTTCATATTGATCCAATTGCAGAAGAAGAAAAATCACCTCCACCGGTGCTCGAGGATTTTGAGGTTATTGATTCCGGGGAGGAGCTGCAGGAATTTAACGATGAAGAAGATAGCTCTCCGGATGTGGGTGCAATCCGGATTGAATAATGTTTGTTTAACCAGCATGGCTGGACCAGATGGCTCAGCAGCAGAAAACAAATGGGAATCCGACTGCGGCAAAATAACCTCCAGCAGGCGGATTTTCAGATAAACCAGCATGGCTGGACCAAATGGCTCAGCAGCAGAAAACAAATGGGAATTCGACTGCGGCAAAATAACCTCCAGCAACAGGATTTTCAGATAAAGGAAGGGAGCTGATGGGGGAAGGAAGAAAAAGAAATACGGGAACACCGCTTATATTTTCACCAAGTCCGGATTATACTCTCGGAGTGGAAATCGAGTTTCAGACTCTTGATAAAAAAAGTTGTGATCTGGCCCCGCTTGCTCCAATTCTACTCGAAAATGCACCACCACTTCTGCGTCCCCGTCTCTCGCCTGAATTTATCCAGTCCATCCTTGAAATTCAGACTGGTATCTGTCACACGCTCAAAGATGTTGAAAATGATCTGATGCAGACTGTGAGTATGGCTGAAGAACTGGCAGAGGATAATCATGCCATGCTTTTCGCTGCGAGTCTGCACCCCTTTGCGCAGCACAGGGAGCAGCTCCTCACCACAAACAGTCGTTACGAGGCGATAATGCAGGAGCTGCAGATTGTCGGCAGAAGGTTTATCACCCAGGGGTTGCACGTGCATGTTGGTATTCCGGACGGGGATACAGCGGTAAGAGTCTGCAATCGTATTCAGGCCTATCTGCCTGTACTTCTGGCCCTGACCGCTTCCTCTCCTTTTTCCCAGGGAGAGGATACCGGCTTTATGTCCTATCGGACCAAGCTTTTTGAAGCGTTACCGCTTGCGGGAATTTACACCCACGTTGACAACTGGAAATCGTTTCAGGATGAGGTTGAGCTGTTGCGATCTGTGGGTGTTATTCATTCCATAAAGGATTTGTGGTGGGATGCCAGGCCCCACCCTGATTTTGGTACCCTGGAGGTTCGTATCTGTGACCTGCCGGTGAGGTTTACCGATATTCTTGGCATTACAGCCATGATCCAGGCCCTTGTGGCGACCCTGGTAGAAGAGGGAAAAACTGCTGATCCCCTGAATCAGCATATTATAAAATCGAATAAATGGCAGGCAGCCCGGCATGGTCTTTCGGGAAGCTATTATGATCCTTCAGGCTGGCTGGCAGGCAGGAGGATACCGTTGAGGGACGCGGCAGTGAAGCTGCTGGAGAGGCTGGAGTTCATGGCCGGACGGTTTGGATCCTCAAGATATCTTGAAAATATCCAGCGTGTTCTCCGGGATGGTACCGGATCAGATTTTCTACGCTGCTGCCATGGCAAGGAAAAAAGTCTTAAAAGTGTAGTCCAATCATTGTGGGGGGAATTCTGGTTGTGAATCTGTATGATAAATCCATTGCGGCTTCGGGGCATCCTCTGGTGAGCCGGGCTGCTGCCGTTGTTCTGGAGCAGGGGGGAATGCTTTTGACGCGGTTGTTGCCGCCGGTTTTGCCGCGGCGGTTGCCGAACCGGCCCTGACGAGTCTTGGTGGGGGCGGGTTGATGCTCGGTCACAGTGAGAAACATGGCCAGATCTTTTTTGACTTTTTCGTTGATATTCCCGGAAAAGGGAGAAAACAAAAGTCTGATTCTCTTGATTTTTTCCCTGTAACGGTGGATTTTTCAGGAACGACCCAGGTCTTTAATATCGGTCTTGGCTCTGTTGCAGTTCCCGGAGTCCTTAAGGGACTGCTCCATATTCACAGGAAACTGGGATATATGGAGTTGAAGGATGTTGTAGCTCCCGCCATACAGCTGGCCTTGGGGCATGAACTGAACAGTCAGCAGGCTCATTTTCTTGAGATTCTGTCTCCCATTATGGGTCGTACGGAGCAGGGTGTTGCCCTTTATGGTTCCGGGGAGACTATGATCCGTGAGGGGGACCTTCTCGTTAACCTGGAAACAGCAGAATTCCTTGAGCAGATCTGCCTGGAGGGAGATGAAAATTTTTACAGGGGTGAACTTGCAGCAAAAATGGTGCGTGAGATGGAAGAGGGAGGGGGGCTTCTTACCCTGGAAGACCTTTCTGCTTACAGGGTATATGAGAAAAAACCTCTCAGTGTGCCCTACGGCAGATATCTTTTTCTCACGGCGCCTGAACCGTCCATGGGAGGAACACTCATCGCCCTGGCCCTTCATCTCTCCAGTAGGTGTCATCTTGGGGAAACCAAATGGGGGTCGGCTTCACATCTTGTCCGAACTGCGGCTGTGATGAAAGAGGTTGAACAGTTGCGAGCCGAAGGAATTGCAACACCAGCTGATCTTGACAGGTTCCTGGGATCCGATGAAAGAACTGCTGTTTCTGAGAACAACATCCGATTGTTTTCCAGGGGAACCACCCATATCAGTATTGCAGACAACAGGGGGAATTGTGCGGCCATGACCTGTTCAAATGGCGAGGGTTCCGGTTATTTCGTTCCCGGCACCGGTATAATGCTGAATAATATGATGGGAGAAGATGATCTTCATCCGCAGGGATTTCATGCTGGTACTCCGGGCGACCGCGTCTATTCAATGATGTCACCCTCTCTTTTATTGAATGGCAATCGGGTTAAACTGGTCATAGGCAGTGGTGGTTCAAAACGGATACGAACAGCCATTGCCCAGGTTCTTCAGCAGGTTATCGATTTTCACCGTCCTCTGCAGGATGCGGTGGATGCACCCCGTCTATATCTCGACGAACAATATCTGCAGCTTGAACCCGGATATGAACATTGTGCAGTCAACGCATTGAGAAAGGTAGTGGATGTGAATCTCTGGCAGAAGCCGGGAGTGTATTTCGGAGGTGTCCATGCCGTTATCCCAGGTGTCGAAGGAGCTGGTGATCCACGACGCGGTGGAGCTGTTGCGGTTGTCGATCATTCATGATTTTCCTTTTTTATTGAAAAATGGAATAAATCGGTTGCCCGAAAGCTCTTTACTGTAAGTTCCCAAGATGGATTCTACCTGGAGGCGTCATGGTTATTCTGCGGCGAGTTGATAAAAAGAGATTCAAGGACTTGACTTATCCCCACCTTGAATTTCTTTTCAATGTTGCCATGAAATACAGTGGAAACCGGTATGACGCAGAGGACCTGGTTCAGGAAACAATGTATTCAGCATACACCAGGTTTGCCCAGCTGCGTAATGACAAGAGTTGCAGGGCCTGGCTCTTTACAATTCTCAGAAATCATTTTCTCAAGGAAAGAAGACAGTTCCTGAGGCGCCCCTATCTGGATGACGGTACGAGTTATCTTAATTATTTCAAGGATGAAAAAAGTTCAGGCTTCGTTGACCGGATTATTGAAAAAGATGCCAACAGAAAGCTCCATAAAGTTCTCGCAGGAATACCCGAAAAATTTCAGTCTCCACTTATTCTTTATTATATGGATGAGATGACTTACCAGGAAATCGCTGAGTACCTGGATATCCCCATCGGTACGGTCATGTCCAGGCTTGCGCGGGGCAAGCAGTATCTGAAAAAGGGATTGTTGCGGCTTTCGGCCGGAAAAAAGGGGATTGGGAAGATTATTCATCTGTCTGGATTGAGGAAATAATCTCTGCTATTGCGGGGGTTGAGAGAAGGATTTAGCTTAAATGTCCAGCTATGCTGGGCTAGGAGGGTCTCTACCATGAATTGCACTACCTTCACCTCCTGGCTGGAAAACCGGGATGTCCATGATTTGTCCGAAGCGGACAGGGCGATGAAACATGCGACACATTGTGCGCAATGTGCGCAACTCATGCAGTTTGATGAGGAACTTGAAACGTGTATCGTCGAAATGTTTCAGTATGAGAAAGTTGATGACGGACTGTACGCCCGGATAGATAGATGTCTGGATTTACCAGTGAAACGGAAAAGAATAAAACATGGCCTGGTTGCATCTATTGCCGCCATTGCCGCAGTGTTTGTTATTTTTTTTCTTGCTCCTTCTCCAGGGAATTTTTCTTCATTGGGAGAGCTTGGAAAATATGTAGCAAGAGAACACCGGGATCACGGAAGAATCCTGCCGATGTATGAAAAGATTGGAGATATGGAGCAGTGGACCGTGAAAAACCTGCATTACCCCGCGGTAGTGAAACAATTGCCAAAGAAGAATCTGAAGATAGTCGGTGGAAGAATCTGTTATATCAAGAACTGTGATTTCGCCCATCTGCTCTATCAGGACAAGTCTGAAAGTATTTATTCACTTTTTGTCGTCTCCGGGGATGAGATCGGTTTTTATATGGAACCGGGACGTATCTATTCTCTCAATGTGTCCGGTATCGAGCTGCATATCTGGCAGCAGGAGGAAACAGTTTTTGCCCTTACGGGACAGGCCTGAACCCGCAAGACGGATTCAGTAAAAATCAGCTCAGCTGAAAAAACATGCCCGCCTGGTAAACTGCCACAGCCGCCAAAAATGCGAAAACCGTATTAAAGCATATGGAAAAAAAGGCCCATTTCCATGAAGATTCTTTTGCAATACAGATGACGGTGATAAAACAGGGGGCATAAAACATAATAAAAATCAGGGCGGAAACGGCTACAACCTTGTTCCAGCCAGGGTCTTTTTTCAGGCGTTCTCCAAGTGTTTCTGTTTTGTCCGTGTTTATATCTCCCATGGAGTAGGCTGTACCAAGAGTTGATACTATAACTTCCTTGGCGGCAAATCCACCAATTAGAGCAATATTGGTACGCCAGTCAAACCCGGCAAGTTTTGTCAGTGGTTCCAGTGCACCGCCAATTTTGCCGGCGAACGAATGCTGCAGAGTGGCTTCTTTCTCGGCGTTATCTATGGCGGCCAGTCTCATGGCCATGGCCGGATTATTTCCTGCCTCCTGGCCATTTTCCCCATTGTTAAAGGAAGCAATTATTTTCTGTCGCTGCTGGTTAAACATTTCCTGCTGTTTCCCGTCCAATCCCGGGAAGGTCATCATGGCCCAGAGTAGAATGGAGATTCCAAGGATGACTGTACCGGCCTTTTTTATGTACTGGTAGGTTCTTTCCCAGGTGTGGAGAAACAGGCCACGTATGGTCGGAAACCGATAGGGCGGCAGTTCCATGACAAACGGAGTGGGAGCACCCCGCAGGACTGTGGAGCGCAGGAGTTTGGCGGCCAGAAGAGCCACAAGCCAGGCGAGCATGGTAAAAAAGAACATGTAGCGAGCCTTGTTCTCGCTGAAAAATGCACCGATCAGAAGAGCAAGGACTGGAAGTTTGGCGCCGCAGTTCATAAATGGCACCGTGAGCAGGGTTGCCATTCTTTCCTTGGGTGAGCGCAGGGTTCTCGTGGCCATGACACCGGGGACGGCACAGCCTCCGGCGATTCCTCCGGAAACAATAAACGGCATGACTGATGAACCATGCAGACCGAATATCCGAAAAACCCGGTCCATCATAAAAGCGACCCTTGCCAGGTAACCGGAATCTTCGAGGACAGCAATACCGAAGAACATGAACATTATAAGAGGAACGAAGCCGAGAATACCTCCGACACCGTCAATAACTCCCGAGATTATCATTGATTTTATCAGTCCATCGGGAAGTGTGGTTTCGATAATCCCGCCAAACCAGCCAAAAAAAGATTCTAGCAGGGATACAGGCAATTCGCTCCAGCTGAAGGTAAACTGGTAGAGTCCGAACAGGACCAAAACCATGATGACCGGTCCCATCAGGCGGTTAGTCAGCACCTTATCAATTTTATCGGAGGTGTACAGCCTGTCGGTTGCATAGGTGTTAATCTGTACTCCCTGTCTGATGATCGATTTTATATAGCCGTAACGCTGATCCGCTATGATTGCCTCCGGATAGACATCAAGTGTTTTCCTGGTGTGATCAGCAGCCTGGGCGACAATTTTTTCCAGTTTTTCTGCCACATGTTGATCATGTTTTCGACCCTTTTCCAGAATCTGGTCATCGTCTTCAAGGTATTTGATAGCAGTATATCTTGGAGGGTACGCATCGGTGATGAATCTGTGTTTGGAGATAACCTCCACAAGTTCTTTTATTGCAATATCGAGATCTTCTCCATAGGAAATATTTCTTGATTGCCAGGGTTCTTTTCTGTCGGCGGTGCTGATGGCTTCTTCAATGAGCTTTTCTTTGCCGAATCCTGATCGGGCGATTACAGGAACGACCGGTACCCCTATCAGTTCCTGGAGTTTTTCCACCTTTATTTCTATGCCCCTGTCCCTGGCAACATCTATCATATTGAGAGCGATAACCAGGGGGACTCCCAGTTCAAGAAACTGACATGTAAGATAGAGGTTTCTTTCCAGGTTGGAACTGTCAACAATATCAATAACCACGTCCGGCCGTTCGTTCACCAGATAATCTCTGGCGACCAGCTCTTCAGCAGAGTATGCGGTCATGGAATAAGTTCCAGGAAGATCGGTAATGGTCATCCGCCGTCCATTATGGATGATACAGGCTTCCTTGTGATCAACTGTGATACCGGGATAGTTTCCCACATGCTGCCGGGCGCCGGTCAATTGATTGAAAAGAGTAGTTTTTCCGGCATTTGGGTTTCCGGCAAGTGCGATTTTAAGTTGCATGACAGTTGATTTCAGCTGGAATGAATAGGAAATTATAAGGTTAAGAATTCTGGTCTACTTCAACCTGGATATATTCGGCCTCGTTATTGCGAAGAGTAAGGATGGAGTTGAGAACGCGGATTGCAACAGGATCTTTGAGTGGGGCCCGGCCACAGACTGAAATTTCGGTTCCGGGAGTCAATCCCATTTCCCGCAGGCGTCGGCCCAGTTCTCCGGTGACTGTAATGGCCTTGATGATACCACTCTGGTTCTTTTTCATGTTTCTCAGAATCACTGTATGCATTTTTGTATTGTTGTTTTTGGTTTAAACATAAATCCTGTAATCGGCAAGTTTTCCAGAGCACAGGATTTATGTCAAAATAGTGCCTGAGCCAACACCTTATTTCTGCCTGTCATTGCAGGATGATCCGGATCCGCAAGACGAACAGCAGTCGGTGCAGCAAGGTACACCTTTTCCCTGGGCTACACTTCTCCATTGCCGATAAAATCTTCGGCAGATAAAAAATATACAACCGGCTATGATAAGCAGGATGAAAATTTTTTCAAACATATATACCACCATTAAAAAATTAGGCAACCCTAAATTGCAGGGCAAAATAAAAGGACACAAGTCGATGTGCCCGTGAATGAAATTATACGCTTGTCACCATAATATTTTCTGAGAGTGCAGGATCCAGGCTGATGGTTCCCCCGTGAACCTTCAGGAGACACCTGTTTCCCTCCTCAGCACAGATTATATCAGCTTCAACACCGGGATACAGTCCCATTGCTGCCATTTTCGCACAAATTTTCCTGTCACCTCTTACCTTGCATACCCTGACTCTTCCTCTGCATTTCTGCAAAGATTCAGGTGTTGCGTGTCGCCCGCATCTTTTTCTGCCAAAGCAGCTTTTGAGAGTATCGGAAAATCGTCTGCAACCAGTCACTCTTCTGCTTTCCATGCCGGCAGTTTCTGTTTTCTGCGGTGAAATTGTCTGTTCCTGGAACTCCGGCAAATTATTCGGGCAACATCTAGATTTTCTTCTTCGTTTTCTATGCATTGTTCTCTCCCTTCTCCTGTTTTAGATAAAACAAACATAGTCAGGAGTCAACATTTTTTTAACGGTCGATAAATAATTTAGGCTCTCCTGAATTATTTGTCGGCCAGAGCGGGAGGATCGGACTAACTCGATGTGTCGAGGTTGACCTGGATCAGGATTTTCTTTTTGCCCAGGAGTCTCTCAGGGTCACTGTTCTGTTGAGAATGGGTCTGTTGTGTTCTGATGTTGTCGGATCAACACAGAAGTAACCCTGTCTCTCAAACTGGATGGTTGTACCCGGGGCAAGCCCGGCGATTTCCGGTTCGGCGACTGCCCGGTCCATGGTGATCATGGAATCGGGGTTGAGCTGATCTATAAAATGGGTATTTCTGTCTTCCTCCGGATTTTCGACCTTGAACAGGCGGTCATAGAGACGGACTGTAATATTTACTCCCTTTTTGGCTGAAACCCAGTGTATTGTTCCTTTGACCTTTCTACCGTCCGGGGCTGAGCCTCCCTTGGTCTCGGGGTCGTATGTGCAGTGTATTTCAGTAATTTCACCAGTTTTTTCGTCTTTTTCATGGGAGACATACTGGATAAGATATCCATAACGTAAGCGAACTTCACGGCCCGGTCCCAGGCGGTGGAATTTCCGGGGTGGATCTTCCATGAAGTCTGCACGCTCAATATACAGTTCCCTGGAAAAGGGCAGCATACGGGTACCCATCTCCGGATTCTGAGGATGATTCTTGCCTTCCACTTCCTCCACGAGATCTTCAGGATAATTATCCAGGATAACTTTAACTGGATCGAGTACGCACATTCTACGGGGAGCGATGGGGTTAAGGTCGTCCCGTATGGCATTTTCAAGAACAGTCATATCTATCCAGCTGTCCCGTTTGCCTACGCCAATGGTCCCGGCAAAGTTACGGATGGAGGCCGGGGTATAACCACGCCTTCGCAATCCGGACAGGGTGATCATGCGTGGGTCATCCCAGCCGTCAACATGCCTGCCTTCCACCAGCTGCATCAGTTTTCGCTTACTCATGATGGTATAGGTAAGATTCAGGCGGGCAAACTCAATTTGCCTTGGGTGGCAGGGTGTTTTTAAGGTATCCAGGGTCCAGTCGTAGAGGGGGCGATGGTCTTCGAATTCTAGGGTGCAGAGGGAATGGGTGATGTTTTCCAGCATATCAGAGAGACAGTGAGTGTAATCGTACATGGGATAAATCTTCCATGTATTCCCTGTCCGGTGATGTTCTGCTTCCAGTATTCGGTAGATTACAGGATCTCTCATGTTGAGGTTTGGGGAGGCCATGTCGATTTTAGCCCTCAGAACATGACTCCCCTCTTCAAATTCTCCGTTTTTCATTCGTTTGAAAAGCTCAAGATTTTCCTTCACCGGCCTGTCACGCCAAGGACTCTCTTTTCCCGGTTCGGTCAGGGTACCTCTGTATTCCCGTATTTCATCGGCAGAAAGTTCACAGACATAGGCTTTTCCCATTTTGATGAGCTCGATGGCATACTCATAGAGTTGGGGGAAATAATCAGAAGAGAACAGGGCACGCTCTCCCCAGTCAAACCCGAGCCATTTGACATCTTTTTTAATTGCTTCAACATAGATGTTGTCTTCTTTGCACGGGTTGGTATCGTCGAAACGCAGGTTGCAGATTCCGTTATTTTCTTCCTTGATACCAAAGTTAAGGCAGATCGACTTTGCATGGCCGATGTGGAGAAAACCGTTTGGTTCCGGAGGAAAACGGGTGATAATTTTGCTGTGTTTTCCACTTTTGAGGTCATCGGCGATGATCTGGCGGATAAAGTCCAGTGGTTTGTCCTGTTGTTCTCTATCGTCTTTTTTTTCCATGTGATTGTAATGTAATGAGTGATCTGTTTTTTCGTTCGTGTCAGCAGGTTGAATGAGATTTTTCAGCTCGGGTAGAGTTTTTCAATATTTCTCAACCTCGCAACCACACGTTCACGACCGATTGCCATGAGAATGTCAAACATTGAAGGACCTGCCAGCTGTCCGGTAACCACGGTTCGCATACCATTTATTATAATACCGGGTTTGATTTCAAGTTCTTCGGCGAGTTCCCGGGCAACACGCTCTGTTTCTGCCAGGGAAAACTGTTCGAGAGCTTCATAACGGTCCGCAAGCTGGGGAAGCCACTGTTTTAACCCCTCATGTTTCAGTATATTTTTTTTCAGCGGTTTTTGTTCAACCGTGTAGTCATCACTGAAGTACGCTCTGCCGGCAGAGGTGAAATCTTTTAATGTATGAAACCTGTCACGAATAAGATCCAGTGTTGCCAGGTACCATTCTTTCCTGTCGGCGTCATAAGCCGGATCCCATAATGATTCATTTTTCAGTTCCACTGCAACCATTTTCCCGAGTTCTTCAATATCTATGGTTCTCAGGTAGTGTTCATTGATGGAAATTGCTTTTGGATCAGTGAAGAATTTAGGATCATTTTTTCTGTAGTTAAAAATGGAGCTGGATTTGTTGATACGTTCCAGGGAGAAGTTTTCTATCAGTTCCTCCCTGGAAAAAATTTCACGGTCATCGCCGGCAGACCAGCCAAGCAGGGCCAGGAAATTGTTCAGTGCCCATGGGATAAAGCCGTGGTCACGGTAGAACTGGACGGAGACTATTTCCCCGTGGCTTCTCTTGGAGATTTTTGCTTTTTTCGTGTCCAGGGTCAGCGGCATATGAGCAAATACGGGCAGTGGCGCTTCCAGGGCCTCGTAGAGGAGAATCTGCTTGATGGTGTTGGTCATATGGTCCTGTCCGCGAATAATATGAGTGATCCTGTCACGGATATCGTCCGTAACATTGCAGAGCAGGTAAAGAGGACTGCCGTTTGATCGGACAATGACGAAGTCGTCTATTTCCCGGTAATTGGAGGCAATATGGCCAAGAATCCTGTCGTCATAGCCAATGGTACCGTCTCTTTCTGGAACTTTGAATCGTATGACGTAAGGGAGGCCGGCTGTTTCTTTCTTCTGAATTTCCTCTTCAGTGAGATTTCTGCAGGTCCTGTCATACCCGAGTGGCTTTTTGGCAGCCAGGGCCGCTTCACGTTTGTTGTCCAGTTCCTCTTTGGTACAGAAACATTTATATGCCTGGCCGGATTGCAGCAGTTTCTCGGCACTGGCCTTGTGGTCATCACTGAAATCGGTCTGGAAATAGGGTCCTTCATCAAAGTCGATCCCCAGCCATTCAAGCCCGTCAAGGATGCCCTGGATGGATTCTTTCGTTGAGCGGTCTGTATCAGTGTCCTCAATGCGGAGGATGAGTTTTCCTCCTGTTTTTTTGGCGTAAAGCCAGTTATAAAGTGCGGTTCTGGCTCCGCCTATGTGCAGATATCCGGTGGGGCTTGGTGGAAATCGTAATCGTGTCTCTGTCATGCAGCTGGCTCCTGAGTTGGTATAAATAAAAATATGAAGAGTTTCCGCTGTTGCGGAAATGAATCTTTCATGATTATTGGCTGATTATATATAACCTAAATCCTGCAATTAGCAAGTTAATCGAAGATACGAGACATCATGGTGTTGATCTGTTTTCATGCTGCAGAGTGCTGATAATGAAACTGATTTGGCACGTCAGTACAGATTCAGGAAATATTGGTTCAGTGGAGCAGGGACTATGAAAATTTTTTTTTGAATGAGCATGCGAATATCAGGTGACCGGGTGTTTTTAACGGTAATTTACGGAATCCGCAATTATGCTGAATTGGCCAGGAGTTTTTTGTTGTTCTCCGCACTCTTACCCTGTATATTTTCTTCTCTGTACCTGCATGTTGATTCCCGATACGCTTATTTTTCCGTTATAAGCCAACGAGACAATTTGTATTTAATTCTTTTTATATTGAATGGTTGCGTGTTTTTTTGTGCAATCCCGGCTAAAAATCTAATGGTGGAAAAAATTATGAAAGTACTGATCAGTGATAATTTGTCAAAATCCGGTGTAGAAATTCTTGAGAAAGCCGGGTTGGAAGTTGACGTCAATACCGGGCTGGCACCGGAAGAACTGAAAGCGATCATAGGGGAATATGACGGCCTTGTAATCCGTAGTGCGACGAAGGTAACGGCGAATATCCTTGATGCGGCCCACCGGTTGAGGGTGGTCGGTCGTGCCGGAATAGGTCTGGATAATGTGGATATTCCCGCGGCGAGTCAACGCGGTATCGTGGTGATGAATGCTCCCGATGGGAACGCAACCACGGCTGCCGAACATGCCATTGCCATGATGATGGCTCTCTCCCGTAACATTCCTCGTGCCTGTTCCTCCATGAAAGCCGGCAAATGGGAAAAGAAAAAGTTTATGGGAAGAGAGGTGACCGGCAAGGTGTTCGGTGTGATCGGTATGGGCAGAATTGGTGGTATTGCTGTCAGCCGTGCCCAGGGCCTGAAAATGAAAACCATTGCCTACGATCCTCATCTTCCAGCGGAAATAGCAGAGAAACTGGGTGTTGAACTGGTTTCCCTGCTGGAACTCGCCAAACGTTCCGACTATATATCGGTGCATGTGCCGTTAACCTCTGAAACAAAGAATCTTGTTTCCTCTGAGTTTTTTGAAAACATGAAGAAAGACGGCATGTTTGTCGACTGTGCCAGGGGGGAGTCTGTGATGAGGAAGCATTGTATGACGCACTTGTTAATAATAAAATCGGCGGCGCAGCCCTTGATGTATTTGCAAACGAACCCACTAACCTGGAAAACTGCCCGCTTCTCGGTCTGGATAATTTCATCTGTACTCCCCATCTCGGGGCCTCGACCAGTGAAGCCCAGGAAAATGTAGCCACCATCATAGCAGAGCAACTTGCTGATTATCTACTGAAAGGGGCTGTTACCAACGCGGTGAATGTTCCTTCCGTAAGTGATGAAGTTCTGGCCCAGGTGGGGCCGTACCTGACCCTGGGAGAGATGCTCGGTTCTCTCCATATGCAGATTGCCAAAGGGGAATTGAGGAAATCAACCTGGAATACGGTGGTGAACTTGCCGAGCTGAATACAACCCCGGTTACGGTTGCATTCCTGAAAGGCCTCTTTACACCGATTTTGAAAGATGCTGTTAATTTTGTCAATGCTCCGGTTATTGCCAAGGATCGAGGAATCAAGGTTGTTGAGTCGAAAACCGAAAAAGCTGATGATTTTGCCAATACGCTTTCCATAAAAGTGGTAACGAACAAGGGTGAAGATGTACTTGTCGGGACAGTTTTTGGACGAAGGGAACCCAGGCTGGTCAGGTTGAACAGTTTCAGGCTGGAGGCTCTGCCTTCCGGTCCCATGCTGCTGGTTTACAACAAGGACGTTCCCGGAGTGATTGGAGCTCTCGGCACGACACTTGGAGAAGCGGGGGTCAATATATCCAGAATGACCGTGGGCCGTGAAGAGGAGAGCAATCAGAATGTTATTTTGCTCAGTACCAATGAATTAATATCAAAAGAGTTGCTAAAACGGGTAAGGAGTCTTAAAAATATAGCAGATGCCCAGGTGCTGGATCTGCCGGGCATGTGAGAAGCAGTAGATGTAAAAAATGAGGCGCAGGGAGCAGGGTTGTGGAATGTTTTATTGAACCTTGCTCCTTTTTGTCTTGTACCTGAATCCTGCACTTCGATGCCACCTATTTTCGGCAAGATTGCCAGTTGCAGGATTAAAGTTGTATACAATGAGGATTTGAAATTGTCGGAACTCTTAAGGGAGAGTGGAGAAATGGCAGAAGAGAAACAGGAGAGTAATTGCGGATGCGGTGAAGGAAAAGTGCCTGACAGGGAGGGGAAATGTGTCATGCCGGAGGTGACCTTTTCCGCCTTTGTCATGTCGCTCAATACGTCCGTACTTTTTCATCTGGGTGAAATTGTTGATCCGGCGACGGGGGAGAGGGGTGTTGACCTGGAACTTGCGCGCCATGGAATTGATACTTTGGAGCTTATTCAGAACAAGACAAAGGGAAATCTCTCTTCAGATGAAGAGGAGATGCTGAAAAATATTTTATACGACATTAAACTCAGGTTCGTTAAAGCAGTTAAGAAGTGATTGGAATCACGAAACATTATGTCGATTTCAGCAAAAAAGATCCAGCTTCGTGCGCCCGCAAAAATAAATCTCTGCCTGAGTGTACTGAAACGCCGGGAAGATGGCTACCATGAACTTGAAACCTGGATGCAGAAACTGGATCTGTGTGACGTCCTGACTGTTGAGCTGACAGATTGTCCCGGCATCAGTCTTTCCTGCAGTGATCCCGACCTTACTGCAGGAGAGGATAATCTTGTTTTCCGGGCAGCGGAATTATTCCTGAATGAAGTTGATGGACCGGTTTCTGCCGGTGTGAATATATTTCTTGAAAAAAATATTCCGGTTGCCGCGGGACTTGGTGGCGGCAGCAGTGATGCGGGAGCTGTGCTGAAAGGTTTGAACAGACTGTACGGAAGGCCTTTGACAGAAGATAAACTTTTACAGCTTGGTCGTCGTCTTGGTGCTGATGTTCCTTTTTTTGTTGCGGATTATGATGCGGTGATAGCCCGGGGAATCGGCGATATCATGTATCCGGTTGATTCGTTGGTTGATTATATATTTGTTCTGGTGAACCCGGGTTTTTTCGTTTCAACCCGCTGGGTATTTGATAATTTATTCTTGACAACTGCAGACAAAAAATATAAGTTGTCTTGCTTTCAAAAGCGCAAAACAGGTTTTTTGCCGTTGGATCTGATGCATAATGACCTTGAAAAGGTCACCTGTGCCAGGTACTCTGAAATTGACAGTATGAAACAAATGCTGTTGAATTTCGGGGCATCAAAAGCTTTGATGTCGGGCAGTGGTGCAACTGTTTTCGGGGTTTTTCCCCGCAAGGAGAAACCGGATGAGTGGGATTTTGAACGTATTGCCGGTGGACTGATCCGCACATTCGGAGATAAAGTATACATAGCAAAAGCAAGCGCTGGGGCGTGGCCAAGTGGTTAAGGCACCGGGTTTTGATCCCGGCATTCGTAGGTTCGAATCCTACCGCCCCAGCCATCGGGATACGTTTACCTGTTCTTAACATAATTCGATACAATGCCTAATATAATAAAGGTTTTTTCGGGTAACGCTCATAAGCAGATGGCCCAGGAAATTGCAGCCCATCTGCAGCTGCCCCTGAGTGAAGCTGAAGTGAAAAAGTTCAGCGATGGTGAGATCTTTGTCGAAGTGAAAGAAAACGTCCGCGGTACGGACGTTTTTGTCGTTCAGCCCACCTGTACACCTGTGAATGATCATCTCATGGAGCTGGTTATTATGGTGGATGCACTCAGGCGTGCTTCAGCCAGGCGTATAACTGCAGTTGTCCCCTACTACGGATATGCCCGTCAGGACAGAAAAAATGCACCGAGGGTGCCCATTACCGCCAAGGTTGTGGCGGAAATGTTTATGGCCGTTGGTGTGCGACGTGTTTTGTGCATGGATCTTCATGCGGGACAGATCCAGGGTTTTTTTAATATCCCTGTTGATCATCTTTATGCAGCCCCGGTTGTTCTCAAATATATAAAGGAAAATTTTTCCGATGTTATAATGGTTTCTCCGGACGCAGGGGGGGTTGAGCGGACACGGGCATTTGCCAAGAGATTGAATTCGGGTCTGGCCATTATTGACAAGCGTCGCGATAAACCGAATGAATGTGAGGCGATGCATGTGATCGGTGATGTGGCCGGCAAGGTGGCCATTTTGATGGATGATATGGTGGATACGGCCGGAACCTTGTGTGCAGGAGCCGCAACACTGTTGAAAAACGGTGCAAAGGAAGTCCATGCCTGCTGTTCACATCCTGTCCTTTCCGGGCCGGCAATTGAACGAATCAACAATTCAGAGTTGAAATCACTGGTTGTGACGAATTCCATCCCACTGAGGGCGGAAGCGCGGAAATGTGAGAAAATAAAGGTGCTGTCTGTTTCCGAGTTGCTCGCCGATGCGATCAACAGAATTCATAATGAGGATTCTGTGAGCTATCTCTTTGTATAGACGGTTTTTGCACGAACTATTAATTAATGATATGGTCAGTCACTGAATCACTCAGGAGTGGCTGTTTTGTAAAGGAGGAATTATGCTTCAGGTTGAAATGTCAGCTTCTCTCAGGTCAGTAGCCGGAAAAGGTGCAATGCGCAGACTGCGTATGGACGGGAAGACTCCCGCCGTAGTGTATGGAAGTGGAGGAGATGCTGTTTCTCTGCAGCTGGAGACCAAAACACTGACTGGAAAACTGCTGGATATCTATCGGCGCAATGCTATTGTTACTTTGAAAATTGATGGGAAGGAAGAGAAAAGTGTGCTGATATCTGAAGTACAGACCCATCCGGTTCGTGATACGCTGATCCACGTTGATTTCTGTGAAATTGATCTGAAAAAGGATCGCTCGTTTGATGTTCCGATTTTCTATGATGGGCCCGCCAAGGGGGAAGATCTCGGTGGAGAATTGTTGGTGCACAACCCGACAATCGTTCTTGAGGGAAAACCACTGGCTATTCCGGATGAATGTGTAGTTGATATCAAGGAAATGGTTATAGGCGATGTGGTAAGATGTGGTGACATTGCTCTGCTGGAAGGGGTCAAGATGAAAACTGATCCGAAAGCGATAGCCATCGCCGTGGTGAAAGCGGGTATCAAGATTGATCCTGAGGATATGGAAGACGCTGAAGAGGAAGAAGAGGTTACGGAAGTTGAGGCTGCCGCCTGATTCTGAATCTTTCAACAAGTTTTTTTTTAAGTCCGGGAGAATCATCTTCCCGGACTTTTTTTGTTTCTGTCAGGGAGCATTGGAGATTTATGAGTGGCAGGAATTCAGTCATAATCGGTCTTGGAAACAAGGGTGATGAGTACGAAGGTACCAGGCACAATATAGGTTTTTTGGTTCTGGATGAACTCGCGAAAAGATGGCATATTGATATCAGTCGTTTTAAATGGAATTCCCTTTCAGGGACGGGACGTCTTTTTGGACAAAACCTTCTCCTCCTGAAACCGATGACCTATATGAATCTCAGTGGCAAGGGTGTCGTTGAGTATGTTCGGTTTTTTAAAATAAACCCTGACCGTATTTTGGTTATTCAGGATGATCTTGATATGGCCGCAGGTCGAATTAAGCTGGTCAAGGGAGGTGGGGCTGGTGGGCACAAGGGTATTCTTTCTCTGGTTCAGCATCTTGGAACAAAAGATTTTTTTCGTTTGAAAATCGGTATAGGTCGGCCGGGACAGGGAGATGTACACCGTGATTTTCCTGTGGAAAAATATGTGCTCAGTCGTTTGACGGATGAGGAAATCAGTCGGTTGTCAGCCCGGTATGACCAGCTTGAACAGGGACTGCGTATTTTCTTTGAGGAGGGAGTACCCCGTGCCATGTCTCTTCTCAACAGTCTCAAATAGCATTATCATGAATGCAGATACCAAAAGAAATTTCAGCTCTTCTCAGAGCTGTTTACTCGTGCGTTGGACCAGATTTCTCATCAGTCCAGGTTGGGTCAGATTCATAGGTTTTGACAATAGATTATAGGACACCCTGCATGTTGCCCAATATGTAAACGATGTATTGTATCGAGATCATCTTTTCTTTATTCCCCAGCTTCTGTTATTCAATTATGTTGTCCGATTCTCCAGCGTTCTGATTTCATAATAAACGGGATTCCCTTTATTCATGAAGTGTCACACAAAAATAACAGTATTTTCAGGTAAAATGTGTTATATTTGAACACTGTTGTATTGATAGTAAAGAATGTTTCCTGCAACCTATGGGTAATATAAACAGTAAAAAGCTGTTTTGATTATACAAAATATTCCAAATCGGTATTTTTCCGTTGGTTTTTGCGAAAATGTTCAACTCGTTGATGTGGGTTACGACGGTTGGAATTTTCTTTGCTCGCAATATCCAGAGAGCATACAAGGCTGAGATTTTGATTCAGCCGGTTTTTGTCAAAAGAGTCTTAGCCCGAATTTCTCATGAACATTGAGTCAGTTTTATTGGACAGGTTTTTCATTAAAATAAATCAGGAGAATCAGTCCTGTTGAATTTTTTCACAATGTTCACCGGAGGTCAGTTCAGCCCAGGTCATCTTCTTCACTATTCTGGCAGTAAACTTACAGTCTGTCGTTTACTGCCAAATAACTTTGAAGCTGACGCAACCTGAACTGATGAGAAATCCCGGGGCTAGGGGTTTTAACTGTTCTGCCTTATTACAGGTGCCTTGGAACAAGGAGATATGAGTGTTTGCTGAAGGTGATATGGCTGTCTATCCAGCCCATGGAGTTGGTGTTATAAAGTCTGTAGAAACACAGACTGTTGCGGGTATCAATCAATCATTCTATGTTCTGGAGATTCTGGATAACAGAATGAGGATAATGATACCTACAGAAAGCAGTGAAAGTGTAGGGCTTCGTGCTATTGTCAATAAAAATGAAGTAAGTGGTGTGCTCGACATTCTTGCTGACAGAACTGTTGAACTTGGGGCGCAGACATGGAATCGACGTTATCGGGATTATATGGAGAAAATCAAGACCGGTTCCGTCCATGAAGTTGCCGCTGTTCTTCGTGATCTTTTTCTTCTCAGTGTGGACAAGGATCTTTCTTATGGTGAGAGGAAAATGCTGGATACAGCAAAAAGTCTTCTGGTGAAGGAATTATCCCTTGCCCAGAACACTGAAGAGTCCGCTGTCAGTAAAACCATAGATGCCATCTTTTCCTAGGAGCTTGAGCGAAAGACCATTCTCGGACAGCCTCCTGGGTTCCTGTGGCAATCCTGAATCCGTGAGCATTTGTCGGTTATTCAGAATAACAGGCAGGCACGGATTCAGGGATATGGCAAAACGACAGACGGTATTTTTCAGGGCAGCTATCGCGTAAACTCTCAATGGAAGATAAAAATCCTTCCCGCATCTCCGGTGATTCCTTTCTCTTCAAAATACATGGTCGGCAGACAGGAGTTCGTCTGGACCAGTTTCTTTCCAGTCATTTGCAGACTGTTTCCAGAACTCGGATAACCACTTCAATCAAAAGTGGTCTGATTACTGTTGATAATAAGGTACAGAAAGCGAGTTACCGCCTCAAGGCCGGGGAGATTGTTGCCGGAACATTTTTTAAATCTCCGGAGTTGGAAGTACTGCCCGAGAAGATAGACTTTACCGTTCTTTTTGAAGACAGCAGTCTGATCATTCTTTCCAAACCACCCGGAATTGTGGTTCATCCAGGCAGTGGTAATTATACAGGCACCCTTGTGAACGGGCTGGTCCATTACTGCAGGTCAATATCAGGAGTAGGAGACAGTCTTCGTCCCGGTATTGTTCACAGGCTTGATAAGGATACATCCGGTATCATGGTAGTAGCAAAGACTGAGCCTGTTCAGATGATGCTGATGGAGAGCTTTAAAAATCGGAAGGTGAAAAAAAGCTACCTGGCACTTCTGCATGGTCTCATGAAGGATAAAAAAGGTCGGATCTCAGCCCCCATCGGGCGACATCCCGTAAACAGGCAGAAGATGACGGTTCTGCCCGACAGAGGTCGTCATGCCGCCAGCAGCTGGGAAGTGGTTGCAGAACTGGACAACCGGTTTTCCCTGGCAAGGGTTTTTATTGAAACCGGAAGAACGCATCAGATCCGTGTCCATATGGCCCACCTTGGCCATCCCGTTGCGGGAGACTGTGTTTACGGCAGCAACAGAAAAAACAGCTGTTTTCCACGTCAGTTACTTCATGCCCATCGCCTGGTTCTACAACACCCTGTAAAAAAAACTATGCTGGATATGACGGCACCCCTGTGGCCTGATTTCATGAAAGTACTTGAGGAACTGGGCATGGATGAGAGACGGGAGAAAATACAGTGAAAATTGCTGTTACCGGAGGCCTGGGAAGCGGGAAAAGTACTGTCAGCAAGCTGTTGGCCGCGGGGTTATGCTGCGAGCTGGTGAATACAGATGAGCTTTGCCGACAGCAGTTGCTTCCGGAAGAAATAGGATATACAAAGCTGCTTGAATCCTTTGGCAGAGAGTTTCTTACGACGGATGGGGCGCTTGATCGGTCAAAATTGCGGGAAGCTGTTTTTTCAGATAACTCTGTTAAATACAGACTGGAATCGATTCTTCATCCTCTGGTTCGAGATATCGTCAGGGAAAAAGCAACATCAACAGACTGCCTTTTGGTGGAGGTGCCACTGCTGTACGAGGTCGGATGGCAGAATGATTTTGATATCAGTGTCCTTGTTTATGTTCCGGAAGCAGTTGTTTATGAACGGGTTGCCAGACGGGATGGTCACAGCAGGGAAATCATTCGCTCAATTCTTGATAACCAGATTCCTCTTGATGAAAAGCTTCCACAAGCTTCTTTCATTATTGACAACAGCGGAACCTTTGTTTCTACCGTGTTGCAGGTCAGCTATCTGACGCGGGTGATTTTTGCTGGTTAGCCCGCATTTCTCATGAATATTGTGTCAATTTTCATCGATCATGCTGGATTGTCAATGCTCTGGCAGATATAAATATTCGAACCATATGCTCCGATCATACTGGGTAAAACAGAAAAAAACAGGATGTAGTCATAGATTCAGGAAAAAGCTTGACAGTGGGGGATTGAATACGTATAAGGAGACAACAAATTGAAATCCAATTCCTGTCTTTGTTGAATCATTTTTTGAACCCTGTTTAAATGTCCTGCCGGGTGCGTGTTTGTCTGTTTGACAAGCTTCGTAAACTCACAGTTTTCAATTTCTTGATTCGTCATGGATCTGGTCAACAGGCCCCATTCTGGTTTATATCTGGAACACAAATAGAGATAGCAAACATTCACATCTGAATCCTGCATATTTTACAGGAAATTGTTGAATCCGTGATGTCGTATTGTTTTGAGTTGTTATCATAATTGAATAGTTATTCCCACAGTTTTTGTACTCATTACAGGTATTGTCCTGAACAGATAGTGATGCAATGTGTGGTTTGTCGTTATCCTGCCAACAGTCTCAAAAAGGAGAAGTGGATTAATGAATCTGGCGGAACTGAAAGTGATGAAAATCGGCGAACTTGTAAAGTTTGCCCGTAAACTCAAGGTCGAAGGATACAGCGCTCTGCGGAAACAGGAGCTGATATTTGCAATTCTGAAAGCCCAGTCCGATAAAGACGGAAAGATGAGGGGAAGTGGGGTTCTGGAAATTCTTCCTGATGGATTCGGATTTTTAAGGGCTCCCGATTATAATTATCTTCCGGGACCGGATGATATTTACGTGTCCCCATCCCAGATTCGCAGGCTTAATCTTCGAACAGGGGATACAATTGATGGTTTGGTGCGGGCGCCCAAGGACGGGGAGCGGTATTTTGCCTTGCTCAAAGTTGAAAGTGTGAACTTTGATCCTCCTGAGGCATCAAAGCAGAAAACGCTGTTTGCCAACCTGACACCACTGCACCCCAACGACCCCTTTACTCTTGAATGGCAGCCGGATAATTATGCCATGCGGATAATGGACATGTTTGCACCTATCGGCAAAGGACAGCGTGGCCTGATTGTAGCGCCGCCGCGAACCGGTAAAACGGTTTTGATGCAGAAAATTGCAAATTCCATTGTTCGAAATCATAAGGATGTCTATCTTATTGTTTTGCTGATTGATGAGCGTCCCGAGGAGGTCACGGAGATGACCAGGAGTGTCAGAACCGCAGAGGTGGTCAGCTCAACGTTTGACGAGCCACCCCAACGACACATCCAGGTAGCCGAAATGGTAATAGAAAAAGCCAGGAGGCTGGTGGAGCATAAAAAAGACGTGGTGATTCTTCTGGACAGCATTACCCGGCTGGCGCGGGCCTATAATACCGTAACACCCTCCAGTGGAAAAATTCTTTCCGGGGGTGTTGAGGCAAATGCTCTGCACAGGCCCAAACGATTTTTTGGTGCCGCCAGAAATATTGAAGAGGGGGCAGCCTCACAATACTGGCGACTGCATTGATTGAAACCGGCAGTCGTATGGATGAGGTTATTTTTGAGGAGTTCAAAGGTACTGGTAATATGGAACTGGTGCTGGATCGGAAAATGGCGGATAAGCGGATTTTCCCGGCCATCGATATCAAACGTTCCGGTACCCGGAAAGAAGATTTGCTGATTAAGAAAGATGCACTGAATCGTATCTGGATTTTAAGAAAGCTTCTCAATTCCATGAATCCAGCGGACTGTATGGATTTTCTCATCGACAAACTCAGGCACCAGAAAACCAACCAGGATTTTCTCGATTCCATGAATGGGTGATTTTTCCTTCATATATTATCGAACGGTCCAGAATCCAGGATAATATTTCACTTGAAAATTTCTCGGTGTTGATTATTATAGCTTTCCTGTTTTATCTGAAAATTCCGCAGCAGAAGGTTTTTCTGCTGTAATTGGGACTTTCACTTGTTTTTTACGGCTGAGCCGTCTGGTCCAGCCATGTTGATTTATTTGAAATTCCTATTGCAAAAGGTTTTTTATCGCAGTCGGATTTTCATAACTTTGTTGCACCCTAAAGGCATAAATTACCGAGCCACCTGGTTCAGTCATGCTGGGTTTATGGGGAAGTCTCCAGGCAGACTTTTCCCCCGGGTTGAACTTTTATAGACTATCTGGTTCAATTATATTTAATTTCAACACCACACGAAGATATGTGGAAGGAATAGTGATATGAAAAATGATATACATCCTGAATATCATAAGATAAAGGCAACATGTGCCTGCGGCAGTGAATTTGAAATTGGTTCAGTTCTGGATGAGATGAAAGTTGAGATCTGCTCCGCCTGCCATCCATTTTTTACAGGCAAGCAAAAGCTTGTGGATACTGCCGGACGTATCGAGAAGTTTAAACAGCGTTATGCAAAACACTATGCGGAGAAAGAAAAAGGAAAACAATAAGTAATTGTCCTTTTTTTTTGTAACTGAGCGTTTCCTCTCTGTAGTTCGGTTCAGTTCTGTCCACAACGATGGCTCGCATGGTTGTGGACTTTTTTCTTTCATCCCCCTATCTCTTTGGTTGAGCTCCTATGTTTGAAAAATTTGCTGATCTGGAAGAAAAGATTTCACATCTTGAAGGTCGTCTGTCTGACCCTGAACTCGTGACGAATCAGAAAGAGTACCAGAAGGTTGTCCGGGAGCATGCACATCTGACAAAGTTGAACGGGATCTATTCAGAATACAGGCACGTTCAGCAGGAGTTGGAAAATAATAAGATTTTACTGCAGGATGATGAAGAGGATCCGGAAATAAAGGAGCTTGCCAGGCTCGAAATTGAAGAGCTTGAAGAGAAGGAAAGAAAGCTTGATCAGGAAATTAAACTCATCCTTCTCCCCAAGGATCCCAATGATGAAAAAAATACCTTCCTGGAAATCCGTGCCGGAACGGGTGGGGATGAGGCAGCTCTTTTTGTGGGAGATCTTTTCAGGATGTACTGCCGTTTTGCTGAAAGCATGGGATGGAAAGTTGAGATAATGAGCTCAAACCCTCTTGGCATTGGTGGTTTCAAGGAAATTATAGCCCTTATAAAGGGTGAACAGGTCTACTCGAAGCTCAAGTATGAAAGTGGTGTTCACAGGGTACAGAGAGTACCGGAGACTGAGACCCAGGGCAGGATTCATACCTCTGCGGTAACAGTTGCAATATTGCCCGAAGCTGATGAGGTTGAGCTGAATCTTGACATGTCTGAACTCAAAATAGATGTATTTCGTGCATCAGGTCCCGGTGGACAGTCAGTTAATACTACGGATTCCGCGGTTCGAATCACCCATCTGCCGACGGGTGTGGTTGTCTCCTGCCAAGATGAAAAATCCCAGCATAAAAACAAGGCCAAGGCATTGACTGTCCTTCGTGCCCGCATTCTTGATCAGCTGGAAAGGGAACACCACGACAAGATATCCCAGGATCGTAAAAGCCAGGTGGGCAGCGGAGATCGCAGCGAGAGAATACGAACGTACAATTTTCCCCAAGGACGTATAACAGATCACAGGATCAATCTGACTCTTTATAAACTCGAAGCAGTTATCGGTGGGAAGCTCGAAGAAATAATTTATCCTCTCATAGCCCATGATCAGGCGGAAAAGCTGAAAGCCATTCAATAGATGGCGAGGAAGGAGGGCATGGTAAGGGGTAAATAGTATATGATTTCAACTTTATGCATATAAATGAACTTCTCCGGGCCGGTACTGTCGCATTGGAAAAAGCCGACGTTGTTTCTCCTGGAACCGATGCACGGGTATTACTTCAACACTGTCTCGGTAAAAACCGGATTGAGCTCCTGCTTCATGGGGATGAAAATGTAGAGGAAAGCCGGGAATCGTTCTACTTCAAATGTATTGCCAGGCGTGTGAACCATGAGCCTGTTGCCTATATTCTCGGACAGTGTGAATTCTGGTCTCTACCTTTCAACCTGACAAATGATGTACTGATTCCCCGTCCCGAGACGGAATTTCTTCTCGACAGAGTATTGACCATAGCCAATAAAGAGAACCTGACGAGGGGAAGAATCCTGGATCTCTGTTGTGGAAGTGGAGTTATCAGTGTTGTTCTTGCCAGAGAAACCGGACAGCGTATCCTGGCTGTGGATATTTCTCCTGAGGCATTGGCTGTAGCCGCAATGAACAGGGATGATCATGCTCTTACTTCCCGCATCGATCTGCTCTGTTCTGATCTGTGTTCTGCTCTCTGCCGAAAAACCAGGTTTTCTTTGATTGTCACCAATCCTCCTTATGTCAGCACTTCAGCAATACAATACAGTCTGGAAAAAGATGTTGCCGGTTTTGAGCCTCACCTGGCCCTTGACGGCGGAGAAAAAGGGTTGGATGTTATAGGGAGAATCAGAGCCGTTATGCCCCTGATGCTTCTACCCGGTGGTGAAATATTTATGGAAATCGGAGCCGACCAGGGTGAGGCTGTCGAGAATATTTTTCTTGAAAATGAAACAGTTTTGCCCGGATTTGTTCAAGTAAAAATTATCACCGATTATGCGGGGCTTGATAGAGTACTTTACGCACAATTGGAATATTGATGGACTCGTAAAAACTCCGATCTACTGCGTTGTGGGGTGATCGTGTAATGCTCGACGTACCATATGTACGCCTGCGCTTACACGACACCGCCACGCCTTGTATATCGAAGTTTTTCCAGAGTCCATCTGGGAACGTTGAACGACTTTTTACGAGATCATCAATATTGAGGTCAATGACACTGGTTTGAATGAACGCCTTTTCTCGTAAGGTAGATGAAAACACAGAGTTACAAATCCTGTGACAAGTTACAATGAGATAGATACAGGGGTAAACCATGGAAAAACTGATAGTTGAAGGAGGGCGAAAACTTTTCGGTGAGGTGCGGGTAAGTGGAGCCAAAAATGCAGCATTACCGCTTATGGCCGCCACATTGCTTGCCCCGGGAAAGCATACTCTCCGCAATGTCCCGGACTTGCGGGATACCAGGACCTTCATCAGATTGATGGGGGAGCTGGGAGTTGTGTGCGAGAGAAATGGAGATACTGTAATCCTGGACAGCAGTAAGCTCGCCCACGGTGAGGCTTCTTATGACCTGGTAAAAACGATGCGTGCTTCTGTTCTGGTATTGGGACCGCTTGTTGCCAGGCTCGGTGAAGCCAGGGTTTCCCTGCCAGGGGGCTGTGCAATAGGCGCCAGACCCATAAATTTTCATATCATGGGGCTGGAAAAACTTGGTGTTACCTGCAAGCTGGAAAAGGGATATGTTGATGCACGGATTTCCGGCAGACTCCAGGGAAATGTGATCTATTTTGATATTCCTTCGGTGACTGCCACCGAGAACCTGTTGATGGCTTCAGTTCTTGCTGAAGGGACAACGGTATTGAAAAATGCCGCCAGGGAGCCGGAAATAGGAAATCTCATAGACATGCTCAACCAGATGGGAGCCGATATTCATGGCAAGGGCACTGATGTACTGACTATTTCTGGAGTTGCATCCCTCGGTGTCGCTGACTGCAGGGTCATTCCGGACAGGATTGAAGCGGGAACATACCTGATTGCCATTGCCGCGACCGGAGGGACTGGAACCGTTACTCACTGTAATCCTACGCATTTACCCGCTCTTCTTGAAAAACTTAGGGCGACAGGCCTTCAAATTGCGGAAAAGGGAGACCGAATCAGTATTGGTCAGCCGGATGGAAAAAGTACATTAAAGGGAGTTGATATCAAGACAATGCCCTATCCGGGTTATCCCACTGATCTGCAGGCCCAGTTCATGGCCCTCATGGCTGTCAGTGAAGGTGTCAGCATGATCAATGAAACTATTTTTGAAAACCGTTTTATGCATGTGGCTGAACTGCGCAGGATGGGAGCGGATATCAAAGTCGATGGCCGCAATGCCATTGTACGGGGGGGGGGAAACGCGGTCTGTCCGGAGCACCAGTCATGGCAACTGACCTGCGGGCCAGCTCTTCCCTTGTTATTGCCGGTCTTGCAGCTTCAGGACGTACTGAAGTGGCTAGAATCTATCATCTGGAGCGTGGATATGAGGACCTGGTGGATAAATTGAGTGGATTAGGGGCCAGAGTCTGGAAGGAACAGGAATAGGAAGATGAGAAATACCTTCAAATTCCTTGAGAATTCCCGTATCCTTTTATTGTGAGGTGTGAGGTGTGAGGTGTGAGGTGTGAGGTGTGAGGTGTGAGGTGTGAGGTGTGAGGTGTGAGGTGTGAGGTGTGAGGTGTGAGGTGTGAGGTGTGAGGTGAAATGAGGGGAGACGGACAATGAGAATATTGGTGCTGGAAGATGCGAAGTCAACACAACTGCTGATCAGAAAAAGGCTGGAAAAGGAAGGCCACAGTGTCGAAGTTGTCGACAATGGGCACCAGGGATTTCTTCTGGCTTCCTCCGTCATCTTTGATGTTATTCTTACCGATATCAGTATGCCGTTCTGGGATGGTTTTAAATTTATCGAGGCAATAGGAGTTGTTTCTCCGCATATGCCGATCGTGATTCTTTCCTCAAGGAGTGATGAACTTGAAGTCAGACAACGTTTGAGAAAATACAAAACCATAGTCGGTATCCTGCCCAAACCTTTTGATTTTGATACACTGTTTTCCATTCTGAAAAGTGTTCGGGTCCAGACCCACCATACAATCAATAAAAAATCCCGTATTGTCTGTACCCTGGGACCGGCCAGTTCGAGTCCGGAAATATTGGGCAGAATGATCCTTGCCGGAATGGATGTTGCCCGCTTGAATTTTTCCCATGGGACCTATGAAGACCATGAAGCAGTTCTTGCTACCCTGCGGCAGGCTGAATCATTATGGGAAAAGCCGGTTGCCGTTCTCCAGGATCTCTGTGGACCCAAAATCAGAACGGGAAGGATGAAAGATGGTGGAGCGGAACTGCTTCCCGGAAAACAGATTGTAATACAGGCGGCGGAAAGGGATGGAACAGCGGAGTGTATTTCAACTATTACTCCGGAGATATTGAAAGATCTGCGAAAAGATGATCCGATTCTTCTTGATGACGGGTTGCTGGAACTCAGGGTTGTAGAAGAGGGGGAGGAACGAGTTGTCTGTGAAGTGGTAGTGGGTGGGCTGTTGAAATCAGGCAAGGGAATAAACCTGCCGGCGACGTCCCTTTCGCTGCCAAGTATTACTGAAAAGGACTGGCGCGATCTGGATTGGGGCCTGAATCATTCCGTTGATTATGTAGCCCTTTCATTTGTCAGGTCCCCTGAAGAAATCCTCAGCATCAAGGAATATATCAGGAAAAGCGGGAAGAGGGATCTTCGTGTTATCGCAAAGATTGAAAAACCTGAAGCAGTAAGAGATATTCGTGAAATCATATCGGTTTCTGATGGGATCATGGTGGCTCGCGGTGATATGGGTGTTGAGCTTCCTGCGGCCAGGGTCCCTCGTATTCAGCAGGAAATCATCAAGCTCTGCTGGCAGAATAATAAACCCGTAATTACAGCTACCCAGATGCTTGATTCAATGACCACATTTTCACGACCGACGCGGGCCGAGGTAACTGATGTCAGTGTTGCAATAAAGGAAGGAACCGATGCGGTCATGTTGTCCCAGGAGACCGCAACCGGCAGGGATCCTGTCAATGTAGTGCGTACAATGGCCGAGATTATCTGTGAGGAAGAACGGTACTCTGGGATGAGCGTAGAAGAGTATAAGCAATTGATGGACGACTCTACCGCAAATCCGGTTATTACAGCCGCAGCCAGCCTGAGGAATGCGGCTGCAGTCATGCTGTTTGATCCGAAGGGTCATCTTTATCCAGTTCTGTCAAAATGGAACAGGACCATTGTTTCGATTCTTATAACACGCTCCGAACATGTTGCCCGCCATGCGAGTCTTTATAAAAATATTATTCCACTTGTTATCAGGGAGGAGCTTGACCGGGAGCATATGCTGGAAAAAGCCGTGGAGACGGCCCGGAAATCCGGGTATATTCGGGCAGAAGATACTGTCGCGGTTCTTTATGGTGAGGGTGTAACGGGCTGTGATATCAGGCAGATCGGTGCGTTGCAGCTGATAAAGGTTTAAATCGGTAATGAAAATAGAATTACCTGAAAAGATTAAAGCTTTTATTATTCGTTACAAGGAAAGAATAATCCTGACGGCGGCGGCAATTCTCTTTGCGGTTCTCGTGGCAGGAGGTATTTATCTGCAGCAGAAGAACAAAAAGTCGAAGGAAATTCCTGAAAAAAAGATCCCGGTAAAGGTGGAAATCAAAGCAGCCAGAGTCCAGGGACAATCACAGTCTGAGAAGGAACCTAAACCGACAACGTTTTTTCTCAAACCCTCTCCAGGTGAACTTCTTGAGCAGTTAAATGAAATGGAAGGTTTTGATGAAAAGGTTGCTACCCGGAAATTTGCACAGTTGCCGGTGATGTGGCCTGTCTATTTTTTTTCCCTGACGAAGAAAGATGAAAAAACCGCCAAGGTGGAACTGGATGTCTCCGAAGATGGTTTTGGAGTGTTGGTTGTCTCCGAAGTTTCGCCCGAAGATTATCCAGAACTGTCAGGTTTGCAGGTCGGGAAAAAATTATGGGTGGCGGGAGAGATCACGGCTGTTGATCCTGCCGGTACAGGGACGGTGTACCTGAAACTGGATTATCTTCGTTTTTCCGATCCTGCTGCAGAGGAGGTCGTGACAATAGAAGAGGGAGGAAAAAAAGAATAGAACCTAAATCCTGCACTTCGGGAACAAAGAAAAAATATTTATAATGTATAAACAGATAGTTATAATATTGCAGTAGGGGCCGTACTACTCACTATCAGAGTGAGATTGTTTTTTCTTTATTCCCTTGCCCTGGGGGATTGGCAATTTTATCGAATCTGCTTCGTTATCAAGTACTTGAAGTATGTTAATACGTCTACGCCCTTGATGCCTCGCATCTCCGAAAAACTTGCCAATTGCAGGATTTAGGTAGAAGCTATTCTGCCTGGGCCGGTAAAGGCAACCTGATTGTGAAAAGAGCACCGCCATTTTCGGCCTCACTGACTGCGATAGTACCCTTGTGAATTTCCACTGTCTGTTTCACAATGGCAAGTCCCAACCCTGTTCCGTCAGTTCTTGATGTGTAAAAAGGTTCGAAAATCTGTTCCCGCCTGTTCTCCGGGATCCCCGGTCCGTTGTCACTGATTCTGATTTCGAGGATTTCACCTTCCTCTGTTTCCTGGATTTCTTCAGCTGTAACGGTAATAATCTCCTTTCCTTTCGGGCAGAAGGAAAGCGCATTGTGGATGAGATGGTTGAAAACGGTAAACATCTGTTTCTCATCTGCCCAGATATCAAGGGTATGGTCGAGTGTTATTTCTATATTGCATGTAGAAGGCCATGCAGGGTCTGCGCGACAGACCTGAAGGACCTCGTCCAGACAGTTTTTCAATGAGACCCATTTTTTATCCGTATGTTCCGGTCGTGAAAATCGCAGGAAATCTCTGACTGTATCGATGAGTCTGTTTGATTCCCTGAGTATGATCTTGGTCAGCTCATAATTCGTTCTGTTCCCTGCTCCGCCTGAGGAAAATTCATGGGCAAGGACCTGGGCAGATCCGGAGATAGCCGTGAGAGGGTTATGGAAATCATGGGCAATTGAGGCACTCATCATACCGATAGCTGCGAGCTTCTCCGCCTGCCGGACCTGTTTCTCAAGTCGCTCAATTTCACTGATATCCTGCAGGGTAATGATTTTGCTGTGATCATTATCCCGTCGGTCTGTCATTTTTCCCGCGTCATGTATGGGCATATGGGAGTAACCTATACGGACTTTCTTACCATCGGAACGAACGAAATTAATGGTATTTCTGAGGTTGGGATGGGAAAGATCCAGGTCTGGAAAAAGTGAGTACAGTTTTTCCCCTATGAGTTTTTCTGGGGGGTGTCCCGTGATTTTTTTGATGGCATTATTGGCCGAAGTTATTCTATTTCGTCTGTCAAGTGTCAGTATCCCTGTGGTAATATTGTCAAAAACCTGTTTGTACAGGATTGTGAGCTGGTCGTATTTCTGGATAGATTCAGTAAGAGCGTCTTCCGTACTGCGCAGGCGCAGGCCAAAAAGTGCACTGAGCAATGCTGCCAGGAAAAAAGTCAGACCGTGCACCGCAAAATGATTGAGAATCATAAGGGGGGCACTGGGAACAAATGATATGAATTCCAGAAGATAGCGGGGGTAAAGTCCCTGTGTTTCCAGAATCAGAAGCAGGCCGTATTGGAGACTTGCTGCGGCTGCAGCAAATAAGCCGCCCTTTCTTGGGAGGATAAGTCCCCCGGAAATAATGGGGAAAAAATAGACGGACGTGAAAATGGAGTTGGACGAACCGGACAGGAAAATGAGAACAGATGCAAAAAAAGTATCAAGTAGATTTTGTATAATGCCGAATTTACGAAGATTACCCTGGAAAACCAGGAGATGAAAAGCAGAGAAAATTGTTGTCAGGTAGATAAAAAGGAGGAGCAGAGTTAAAATATTCTGGGGAAGGGTTATAACATCAAACTGATCACCCTGGAAAATAAGGCTTATACCAAGGAGAAAAGTATAGAGAATAACCCGCAGCAGGAGCATCCAGAGGAGCTGAGTCCTCAGTATCTGGTTGACACTGCCGGCCTGCTCAGCTTTTCCTGCTAATGATTTCAGGTCAATCACGTTAAACTGATCCCGTATTTTTTTACCTTGTATCGCAGTGAACGAAAACTGATTCCGAGGAGTTCCGCCGCCTTCATTTTTGAATTATTGGTTTTTTTCAGGGTGTGGAGGATGAGTTTTTTTTCAAGATTGGTCATTACGTGTTCTATACCAAGGTCATAGAGTTCCTCTTCACTGGAAGCTGCCTGAAAGAGGGAGCCGGATTCTGAGAAAGAATCATCTTTTACCTCTTTTCTGGTTCGGCCATAGAGCGTGAGGCTCTCGGGCAAAATTATATTGGAACTCTCCAGAGCCACTCCCCTTTCAATGATGTTTTCCAGTTCCCTGACATTTCCTGGAAAATCATAGTTCATTAACACTTCCAGGGCATAGGAAGATATTTCCTGAATTTCCTTGCCAAGCTGTCTGGAGTATTTTTTCAGAAAATGTTCAACAAGGAGGGGAACATCTCCCTTTCTCTCGCGTAAAGGGGGAACCCGCAGAGGGACAACTGCCAGTCTGTAAAAAAGATCTTCCCGAAATCTGCCGGCGCTGATCTCCTCTTCCAGAATTTTGTTGGTGGCGGCAATAATACGGATGGAAATCTGTTGGATTCGGGTACCACCAACAGGCTTGATCTCTCTTTCCTGCAGGACCCGTAACAGTTTTGTCTGAATGATTGGCGTGAGTTCACCTATTTCATCCAGGAAAGCGGTGCCTTTGTCAGCCTCCATGAACAGGCCGGGCTTGTCTTCGATGGCGCCGGTGAAAGACCCCTTGACATGGCCGAACAGTTCACTTTCCATGAGGTCTTCCGGGATAGCGCTGCAGGTAATGGGAACAAATGCAGCTTCGGCAACTTTCGAATGGTTGTGTATTGCACGGGCCACCAGTTCTTTCCCTGTACCCGATTCACCATAAATGAGGACATTGGCTGGAGTGGGGGCTATACGCCTGATCATGTCAAATATTTTTAACATTTCCCTGCTTTTGCCAATAATTTCAGGGAAGGCGTCACTCTGTTCCTTTGTACTGCTGCTCTTTTTAAGTTTACTGGTGGCTGACTCTATAACAGCCTTGATTTCATCAACATTGAACGGTTTGGAGATATAATCGAAGGCACCATTCTTCATGGCAAGAACGGCATCGTCAGGAGAGGCAAATGCCGTTATCATAATTACAGGCAGGTCCGGGTTCTCTTCCTTTATTTTTTCCAGGAGTTCAATGCCGCTGATTCCGGGCATGCGGATATCACTGACGACAACTTCAAAGTCCTGGTTTCGGATCATGTCCAGGGCAATATTTCCATTTTCCGCAGTTTCGACGGAATTTCCCTCTTTTTCCAGGAAAATTCTCAGGAAATCTCTCATACCCCGTTCATCATCAACTATAAGTATTGATGCCATTGCAATCGTATTCGTAAATGGAAGAAAAAACTGGTTTTACTGCAGCTGAATCAGCTTCACGGTGGTTTTCTGATACACCAATCCATGGTGCCCTGCATATATGCAACCTGGATTTATTGAATGTGTTGATATTACCGATTATACGATAAATATCCCACAAGATAAAGATGCATCGTCAACCATTCCCGAATTAAGAAGATAGTTGATTTTACATAAGATAGTTAAAAGAGACAAGAGGAGTTGTATTGAGAAAATCAGCTCAAGCCTGTTCTGTCAGCATTTCCTGTGCGGTTTTCGTGAAAAACTGATTCTCCGGGTTTTCTTCTGAAAACAGGGAAACGGCATCATGTACGATCTGAGCCTCAATAGAATCTGGTGCGTTATCCGTTTTCAGTTGCTTCAGGACTGAAAGCACTTCATCCGTAATGGCATCATTGGTGGACAATTTTTTCAAAATATCCTCAGCATTTTTTTCTGCAACACCTTCAAGGTAGGCACAGCAGAGGATGACAGCCAGTTTTCCTCCTTCGGCTTTACCGATATTTTCAGCAAATCTGGCTATCTTAGTTGCCCGACTGATAGCTTTGAAATCTGTGTGGAAATATCGTTTCACTTCTACAGCAACCTTATCTTTCAGAAGGGTATCCTGAACTCCTTTGAATTCCTCGGGCAGTGTTCCTATACACTGCTCAGCGAAGGGGCAATAGGCCGCGCATCCAAAATCCATCTTGGGATTGACGAAACGGTTTTCACAATGGGGGCATTTTCTGCTGGTATCATCTTTATAGAATTCTACCGGTTTTCCACA
Organism: Desulfomarina profundi; assembly: GCF_019703855.1. Taxonomy (GTDB): domain Bacteria; phylum Desulfobacterota; class Desulfobulbia; order Desulfobulbales; family Desulfocapsaceae; genus Desulfomarina; species Desulfomarina profundi. The sequence goes on from NZ_AP024086.1 coordinate 957,865, forward strand.
TTTGGGACAGTCCACTTCAAATATGGCGTTGTCTGTCCAGTACTGCATATCCTGACCTGGGCATTTCATAGAGATTCCCCTGATTTTTTTTCGGCTGATTAGAAATGGCTGCTCCTGCGCGGGGAAGCCATACTTTTATCTGAAATATACTTTAATACTGTTACGGTAAAAGTATACCACCAGGCCATCTGTTGTACATTGATGTAGGTCAAAAAACGGATCTGATTATATTTGTAAAACAGGCCGTTTTGAGCTGTATCTTTTGGAGTCGGCTGATTTCAAGGGTGAAGGGGAGGAAGACAAAAGACGGGTTTTCTGGTTCCCGCCTTTTGTCTTGGAAATGCCGGGTAGGGGAAATTTCTTATTCAGGGCAGTTTTTGTCCATAATTTTCTCAATTGCCTGGACAGAAGGAGCGGAATCAGGCAGATCAAGCAATGATTTCTTTTCCATATCGTACTCAAGAAGTGCAGGATCATCGGGAATGACACCGACAATGGGTACGCCGATTTCTTCAACTTCCTTGAGGAATGCTTCACTGAGTTTTTCCGGTCCCCTGGAGACAATGATTCCAAGCTGTTTTACCTTCAGGTTCAGTCCGTCAAGCATACCGTGGATTCTCCTTAAGGCCCGCAGTCCCCTGAGGGAATAGTCAGTGACCATGAAGAGCATGTCGACCTTGCCACTTGTTCTTCTGCTGAGATGCTCCATTCCAGCTTCGTTATCAACGACCATGTACTTATAGTGAGCGCTCAGTTTATCTGTGAAATTGTTAAGAATGTTATTGACCATACAATAACAGCCCTGACCCTCCTGTCTGCCCATGACCAGCAGATCAAACTGGGGACGTTCGATAATAGCTTGCTCAACAAGGGTTTCAAGATAATTTATTTTATCCATTCCAGATGGAATACTCTGGGGATCCTTCATATAGGTTTCACGTATATCCCCTATTGTACTTGGTACTTCCAGACCCATTGTCTCTCCGAGGTTACTGTTCGGATCTGCATCAACAGCAAGTATAGGCCCCTTGTCCTTCCGGGCCATGTAGCGGATCACGAGGGTGGCAACCGTGGTTTTTCCAACTCCACCTTTACCGGCAAAAGCTATCACTTTACTCATGGGTTACTCCAATTGATATTATAGTGTGTTATTATTAAACCAATAATGCTTCATACTGTACTCTAAAAAATGTACAACTCAGAAACAGAGCCTTGTTTAAATACACCAGGAACTGTAACCACTTCCGGGAAAATGAAAAGGGAAAAAAACTGTAGGGTGAGAGTCAGCCTGATAAAGAAGAGTTTTCTTGTCTCAGGCTGGGTATTCTACCTAGTCAGGAAATATTATGCAGCAGCTTTCACTTTTTTCCTACGCTTTTTCTTTTCTTCAACAGGGGGGCCGAGCAGGGATTTGAGCTGATCGATTTTGACAGAATTAATGGTGTTGTTTGTGAGGATACCTAAGCTTTGTTCATCAAGACCAAGGCAGAGGCCAAGGAGCTGGGGTAGAGGAGTACCGGAAGGGGATTGCCGTTTTCATCTGTAAGATTCAGCTGGGTTGTATCAAACTGAAGATAGCAGTATGAGCAGACCGGAACAACAAAGTCGGCTCCAGCTTTTCTTGCACCCTCGATTTTTTCGGAAAGCAGTTTGTGGGACATTTCATCATTTATGCCGGAAAGAGCAGCTCCACAGCATTCCAGTTTTCCCTGCCATTCCAGATTATTTATTCCGGCAACCTGCATCAGTGTTTCTGTTATTTTTGGAACAAAGGAATCGTCAAAGAGGGTGATTTCCCGAGGTCGGAGGATGTGGCAACCATGGATAACGGCGACGTTGAGATCCTTAAATTTCTTCACCAGTTTCGCCTTGATTGTTTCCACGCCGATTTCATCGTGGAGGACGCTCAGAAAATGCTTAATCTCTGTTTTGCCTGTATAGCGCAGGTCTTCCCTGGCCAGAAGCGTATTCATGTCCTCCTGCAGCTGAGGATCTTTTTGCAGACATCTGCGCGCCTTCTGCAGACTCGCAAAACAGCAGTTACAGATTACAAAAATATCAAACCCCAGCTTTTCGGCAATGGCCATATTTCTGACTGATGGCAGGATATACGCCTTTTCGTCAACATTACGCACCGGATAACCGCAGCAGTTGAATTCTGGAACAGTTTCAAGTTCAACGCCGAATGTATTGAAGACTGCCTGGGTGGCAGTTGCGTACTGTTCAATTCGTGCCGGGATATTGCACCCCTGAAAAAATGCGTATTTCATGAGTTGACTCCTGCATCTATTTTATCTATTGCCTTGTTTTTCAGACTGTAAAAAATATCACAGAGTTCCACTTGATTCGGACAATGCTCCTGACAAAGATAACATGTGGAACAACTCCAGATCATCTGGGAACCCATGGCAAGTTCAGTGTTACCTATACCGAGACTGAACATGATTTGGTGGGGGAGCAGTCCCAGTGCTTCAGAGGGATTGTCAAAGCTTCTGACCACTGGACAGATATTGGTACAGCGCTGACAGGAATAACAGCTTTTGTAGCTGCTGTTTTCATAGCCCTGCCTGGAAAGTCCCATGGGGAGTTCAATTTCTGAAAGTTGTGTAAAGCTTTTTTTGAAAAGGGCAGTGACCGTTTTGAGCGCCTTGATATGGTCATCGACAAAGTTCCGGGCGAGGGCCAGGGGAAAAGAAAAATGGCCAAGCATTGAGGGTTCAGGAACCCCTCTGTCGAGCAGACTGTATCTGGCGGTTACAAATATTTCTTTCAGGTTTATACCCGACGGACAGACCTTTGTACATCGATCACAACTCGTGCAGACATACAGTCCCTGCTGCAATTGATCCAGCTGCAACTCATCTGTTATTTTACCGGCAGCATAGTCTTTTAGGAACTGTACTTTTTCCGAGGGCAGAATAAAATCGTTGCCAAAGGATTCAAAGAACATATTTGAAGAACATTCGAGGGAACAGGATCCGCAATGGGTGCATGCCGACAGGCCTATCATCTGGTGGGTGGGTACAAGAGCGTCACGTACACTTTCTTCTCCTGCGATTCGTTTGATGATCAGGCTGACAGGTGCGGAGATAATGTGGAACATCTTGCTGAATGGCAGCCACGCGAGAAATGCACTGCAGGCAAGAATATGGAGAAACCAGAAAAAGGATACAGCTCCTGAATCACCAAATATTGCTGCAATCGGTCTTGTGATTCCCTTCAGGGTAAAACTTGCGAAGGCGGAACTGTTGCCGCTATGGCACTCGATACAGCTGTCGCCGTTCAGTTCTTTTCCTGAGGCTACAAGTTCGGCAGGCAGGGGGATTGCAGGGTGGGAGCCACAAGGCCGTTTTCCTGGACCCAGTAAGCTGCCAGTGCATTTGTCTCCTCTTCATCCAGTGCGCCATATTCATCCACCATGTTCTGGAAAGTCGAATAGGAAGACATTTTTGCTCCCTCAAGCAACATTCCGGAAAAGATTATCACAGCGATAAATACAAGCGCCGCCCAGTCCGCCGAATTTGTTTTCAGTCTCCTGGACTTGAGGGAAAGGCGTCTGTAAACGGCAAGTCCCAGTCCGATCAGTACCATGACACCGAAAAAATTTCGCAGGAAAAGATAGGGATTGAGGGTCGGCTGAAAATCACTGAAAATATTTTCGGAGACTATCCATGGAGAGCATGCATGAAAAGAAGGAGAATGAATCCGAAAAATATCAGGGTGTGTGTTACCCAGCGGAGAAGATTTTTTTCAAATATACGCTTCTGGAAAAGATGGTCGAGAAAAAAGGACTGCACAGCCTGGAACAATCCGGCACCGAAAAGGGTTCCGATCCCTCCCTTCAGAGATTCGGACAACCTGTTGTTTTCTGATGTCTGTTTTCCGGGCGGTTTCAACCCTAGAGAAAACCAACTGGAGAAACGAATAAACAATCCAACAAGACAGACAATACCAGCCAAACCAAACAGTATATTGATATTCATAGTTAAATCTTTATACCCTCAGTTCCAGTTTCCATTGTACGGGGTTTCCTTTTAAAACACTTTAAAAGGAAACCCCGTGGAATTATTTTTACCTGAAATTCTTCACTTCAGAAAATATTGTGTACCCAATCAGTAATCACGTTCACTCACCATTCTGGTGAAGTGAATTTTCATTTTTTACCCTGCGGGATCAGTAATTTCGGAATTTACGTTTATCTGCTGAATCTATTTCGTTTTCACCAGTTTGAAGTATGCAAATACGTCAACACCATTGATACCGCGTATCTCCGGTAAATTTACTGGTTGCAGGATTTAAGTTTTCTTTATCAATTCACGTGTAACATCATATCGATTTTAATAATACTTTAAAGTCGTGAATGATGCTTGTTTTCTTCTCCTGTTTTAAAAAAATGTACTACTGGTGGAAAGATACGGGAAGCCGGGTTCCCGACGGATAAGACATTGTTGTATACAAAGTTTGTCTTGCAGAGAGATTGAGATATTCTCCTTCTGCAGTTCATACTGTTGTAATTGTAAAGAGAAATCAAAAAGAATATACAGTTTTTTTGAGGGAGAGTCGAGTGTCTATTTTTATTTTTATTTATTATCTGAAAATCTCGCGATCAAAGGTCGTTTTGCCGCAGTCGGATTTTCATTCATTTTTTTGTACCCAAAGGGCATAAATACCCAAAGGGCATGATGAGCTGAGTCATTCGGCCAGACCATGCTTTGATTAAATTCTCCTGCATCCTTGAACTGATGAGAATTGCGGGTTAACCGATTGAGACAAAATGAAATTCACTGGATATTTCTTCCTCCGGAAACTCCAGAAGAATAGTTGTTCCTTCCGGCCCTGTTTTCTTTATAGAGATCTTGCCCTGGTTTTCCTCCATGATGCCATATGCCATACTGAGGCCGAGTCCGGTACCTTTACCCACTTCCTTGGTTGTAAAAAATGGGTCAAACACCTTGGAAATATTCTCCTCGGGAATACCGCTGCCCGTATCAGAAACTTCAAGATAGGCCTTTTTCTTTTTTTTGTCACGGTACGTCTTGAGTGTGAGTGTTCCGTGTCCCTCCATTGCATCAAAGGCATTGATAATGAGATTAATGAGTACCTGGCACAGCTGGTTTTTATCCGCGTTAATGAGAATCTGGTAGTCGTCCAGATCTTTGACAATCTTGACGTTCATGAACAGTTTCTGGTCTCGTATGAGGCGGAGACTTTCACCAACGAGATTATTCAGGTAGAAAATGTCTTTGGATGGGCTGGTCTGCCTGGAGTAGGCAAGGAGATTTTTAACTATTTCCCGGCATCTCTCCGCATCTTCAAGAACGTATCTGAGGTTTTCACCCAGGGGATTATCTTCATCTAGTTTTTCCTGCATCAGGTTCCCATAGAGAAGGATGGAGGTTAGAGGATTGTTTATCTCATGGGCTACTCCGGCTGCCAATCTGCCAAGAGACGCCAGTTTTTCTGACTGAACGAGTTGAATTTCAGCTTCTTCAAGTTTTTTCTGTACAGCCTGTTTTTCTCTCAGGTCATTGAAAATGGCAGCAGTTGCAGCTTCACGGCCTTCCTCATAAATGATTGCCGCTGTCATTTCAACGGGTATCTCTTCGCCATCCCGGGTTATAATATTGACCTTGGTAATGGGCAGTTTTCCCTTTTCTCCGTTCTTTTCGTCCCGCAGCTTTCTCATGATTTGGCGCGCAACTCCCGGAGGATAGAAATCCTCTATGTTGACATGATTGGCCCCCTCCACCGTATAGCCGAAAAGATCTTCCGCGGCCTTGTTCATGAGGATGATATCACCCTTCCTGTTGGCTGCCATAATGGCGCTGGCAGAACTCTGTACGACCTTGTCAATCAGTTCCCGAACGTCAATATATTTTTTTTCGAGTTTTTTTACCTTAGTGATATCCCTTAGGCTCTCAATGACATATGAGACTTCTCCCCGGCTGTCAAGAATGGGGGAGAAAACACGTTCTTCCCAGGTTTTATCTCCATTTTCATCACGGTCATTGAGAACGATGGAAAGGGCACGCTTTTCACTGATACATTTTGCCAAGGTACATTGGGAAGAGTTGCAGGGCAGATTGTCGTGATCGCTGTCTCCGAAGAAAAGGTGTTTACATGTATCACCGATAAGTTGATTTTCTGTAAGACCGGTTTTCTGGAAAAATTTTCTGTTGGCGGCAACAATGGTTCTGTCAGGCCTGAGTATGAGAGTGGGGAAGGAAAGAGAGTCAAAGACATGGGTTTTCCAGTCATCAGTCGCATCTTCTTTTTTCAATGTATCAGTCATATTTCTGTATGTGATTGTTTTGCCATTTGATCCACAGGAAAAATCGGAGGCAGAGCTTTCCGGCAGGATTACGATGTTGTTGGAATGATAAATGCCTTGTTCAGGACTTCGTGGGCCTGCAGACCAAACCCTTCCCGGAGAAGCAGGTATACGCTGGTTCCGGCACAGCCGGCGGTGATGATATCAATCTGTTCCTGGACCAGTGATGAGAAAACCGCATCGGCAATACCATATCTGTCCTGGAAATGAGGCCCGTGAAGAAAAACCAGTTCCATGGATGTGAGTATATTGAGAGTACACCCGTCAACTGCTGTGAATTGCTCAATCTGAGTTCGGGCAGCACTCCAGTTTGATTCATCAAGGACAATATTGAGTCGCAGGTAATGAGAATCGATATAGTCCTGGGTAATGAATTCAAAACGATAGACGGAATCATCCAGACAAAGCAGCTTTTCCCCGATGATTTGGATATGGTCACATGGAACGGTAATCTGAACCAGTACCAGTCCCTGTTTCAGAGAAATACCATAAACCTTGATTTTGGATTCCCAGTAGACGGCAATTGTTTCCAAAAACGTTCCTCCACAAAAAAGACAAAAAATATATCAGACTGATCCCGTAACTAGTGGCCATATCTTCCGGGAACCGGGTTCAACGGATTTCTTTCAGATGGAATTCCTGGCGAAAAGGAGCGTGATTTTCCGGGAGGATGAGTTCCATCTGCAGTTTTTCGGCAATGGAATCAAGAGCACTGAATTCTGTGTTGACAGCTAGGGCGGAAATTGAACTCCCCATGGAATAAATCGGATAACCGGATTGCCCGAAGATTCGGACAATCAATCCGAGGAGGTTGAAACTGTTGCGATGGGGGAAAAGGGTTATTGTACCGACGGAATGAAAAACTGTCCTCTGCAGATTACTGAAAGATGAAAAATCCAGGATGGCCTGAACCTGGCTGTAATCTTCCCTGGCAACACAGAAACTGCTTTTGCAGTCTTCAGACGTAGTCAATGCATGACAGAGAAAAGTGATGTTTATTCTTTTGTCAGCAATAAGACGAAGAATCTCGTTAAAAGAAGAATCGTTCTTTTCTCTTCCGGTAAAAGAAACCTGGACCAGTTCTTCGCTGAATTTCAGCCCACCGATTGTGGGTTTATGATTTGCTTCGGACAACGAAATTCCCTTTCATTCCATCATTTCCTGCCCGGATTTCCTCCTCACCAGTTATTCATGCCAGTTGGGTGTTTATGCCCTTCGGGTGTTTATGCCCTTTAGGTACAACAACCAGTGAATTCCCAATTACGGTAAAAACGTCTCCCGCACTTCGGGTATTCTGAAAAACACAGTGGTCGGGAAATCCGGGTGTAGCTCTGACGGTTTTCTTACAAATTGTCTTTAACTATTTCCATCAGTTTATCCAGATCGATCGGCTTGGTGACAAAGTCATCGGCCAGGGTGGTTTTTCCGCCCATGTGGGTGTAGTTGGTGCTGGAAATTGCCTCTGTGACCGCAGTCAGCAGAACAATAATTATATCTTTGTAATCGTCGGAGTTTTTCAGTTCATCACAGAGAGTGTAACCGTCTTTTCTCGGCATCATTACGTCAAGAATAATCAAAGCGGGACGTTCGGCTTTGATTTTATCCATAGCTTCAATGCCATCATACGCTTTGGCAACACGGAAATTCTCACTCTCAAGCTTCATGGAAACCATTTCCACGAGATCGGTGTCGTCATCTACTACCAGAATAAGTTGGCCGTCGCTCATTAGCTCCTCCTTCTACCATTAATGGATTTAAAGTCCTGATACTTTTATACCTGAGGCCGGGGAAGAAGTCCTGCTCTTTCGCAGATTTCTTCAACTTTTTCTTCCCATTCGATAGCCATGATGTGGAAACCGGCAACACCCTCGACTTTTTTCAGGCGTTCAATAGTTTCTACACAGATAGCGATACCTTCTTCGGCCTGTTTTTCTTTTGGTACAGCACTGATCCGGTCAACAATTTCCTGGGGAACATCCATCCCCGGAACCTTGGTTGCCATAAACCTGGCGGCTCCTGCGGATTTACAGGGGGTTACCCCTGCCAGAATATAGCATTTCTTATGGAGGCCGCGAGCTCTCACACCTTCCATCCATTTTTCAAATTTGTCCACATTGAAAATACATTGGGTCTGGATGAAATCGGCTCCCGCGTTTATTTTCTTTTCCAGGCGAAGAACACGCAGTTCAAAGGGGTCGGCAAACGGGTTAGCAGCAGCACCGATAAACATCTTCGGGCCCCTTTCAGATCTGCACCACCCTGGAATTTTTCTTCGTCACGCATCTGCTTGACCATCTGGATCATCTGGATGGAGTCAATATCGTGAACATTCATGGCCATGGGGTGATCACCAAATTTGGTGTGATCACCTGACAGGCAGAGCATGGTGTCAATTCCGAGAGAATAGGCACCAATAATATCTGCCTGCATGGCAAGCCTGTTTCTGTCCCTGGAGACGACCTGCAGCAGTGGATTCAGCCCTTCCTGCTTGATAATCGTAGATGCAGCCAGACTGGACATGCGAACCATTGCCGTCTGATTGTCGGTTACGTTAATGGCGTCAACAATACCGGCCAGATATTTTGCCTTTTCCCTCACCTTGTCAGGCTGCGCTCCACGGGGAGGACCACACTCAGAGGTGACTGCTAGATGTCCGGCGGCTAATACTTTTTCCAATACACTTTCTGTTTTCATTCTGCCAAATCCTCTCTGATAATCTTTCTTGGACCGCTTCCTCCACCACTTCTCCAGTCTTTTGCAGGCATGATTTCAACATAGCGGTCTTCCTGACCAAGTGACTTGAGCCTGTCCCAAATAAGCTGCCAGGCACATTCGACATCTTCACTGATCTCACATTTCCCTGTTGTGGATCCGCCACAGGGACCGTTCATCAGTTGTTTCGCGCACCTGGCGATGGGACAGATTCCGCCGGTAATTCCAAGGACACAGTTACCGCATCCCTGGCACCTTTCAGCCCAGACGCCCTGGCGTTCCGAGGCCCCCATGAACTTGGTGTTCAGGGCCGGAAAAACCGGCTTGTCCTTGTAGCGCATGGCAATCTGCTGTACACCACAGCCGCAGGCCATGGACATGACAGCGTCTGCGCCGTCAATCATCTGCACCAGTTCTTCTACATATTCAGGGTCACACTGGCGCTCAAGAGTATGTTGTTTGATTTCGATATTATTACCGCTCTTGAGAAGGGCCATCTGAAGGCCGGAGGCCAGCAGTCCCACTTCCTTTCTACCGCCTGCCGCACAGACGGTGACACATTCGTTGCAACCGAGAAGAAGGATGCGCTTGAATGGCTTGATATATTCAATGAGTTCCTCTAAAGGTTTTCGTTCAGCAGTGATCATTGTGGTTCACTCTCCTTTAAAATTTATACCGCCAACGGTGTCGTTGTCAGTCGGTGCCGCCCAATGGATTCCAGTTGGAAAATACGCAAGGGGCAGCAGCAGTTATCAGGCCATGGCCGCTTTTATCGGACTCGGACCAAGTTTACGGATTTTCTCCGTAATTTCAGTCGCTGTCTGGGCGAAACGATATCCCATGCCGGCCGACATTGTCACCATTTCGAGCCGTTCACTTTCGATTCCTATTTCTTCCAGGTATTTCCTGACGTAGTTGACCCTGCGGGCCGCTTTTTCATTGCCGTTTTTAAAATGACAGTCGCCTTCCAGGCAACCCGCAACGTAAACGCCGTCAGCGCCATTCTCAAAGGCCTTGACAATATGCAGTGCGTCGACTTTTCCCGAGCATGGTACCCGGATTATTTTCACATTTGCAGGATACGGAAGTCGCTGGCTTCCTGCCATGTCTGCAGCGGTGTATGCGCAGTAGTGGCAGCAAAAAGCTACTATTACCGGTTCAAAATTTTCCATTATGCATTTACCTTTTCAAAAAGTTCTTCCAGCTTGGCGAGAATCCTGTCATCCTCAAACTGCATCAATTGAATAGCCTTGGCAGGACACTCTGAAACACACATACCGCAGCCATGGCATTTGGCCGGGTCAATTTCAGAATAGCCATCCGCATTAATAAAAGGAATACCGAACGGGCATTCGCGGACACAGATGAGACAGGCTGCACACAGTTTTCCATCAACTCTGGCTGTTGCGGCACCAAGATTGATCGAATCACGGGCCAACATGGTCTGGGCCCTGGAGGCCACAGCATTCGCCTGTGAAATTGATTCTTTGATCAGTTTTGGTGCATGGGCCGTACCCGCAACAAAGAAGCCGGGAGTCGCCAGATCAACCGGACGCAGTTTGACATGATCCTCAAGGAAAAAACCATCCGCGGTCCTGGGCAGTTTGAAAATCATCGCCAGTTCCTCGGTGGAATCGTTGTCAGCTATGAGGCCGGTGCTGAGACAGAGAGCATCAGCTGTGACGGTGACATCTCTGCCGAGAATGGGATCAATAAAACTCACATTGACCTGTTTACCGTCAGGGCTGACTGTCGGCTTCTGATCCTCGCTGTAGCGAACAAAAATAACACCTTTTTCTCTGGCCTCTTTATAATATTCCTCCTGGAAACCGTATGTTCTCATATCACGGTAGAGGACGAAAATACGTGCATCCGGATTGATCTTCAGGATGGCAAGGGCGTTTTTGACTGCAGTCTGACAGCACACTCTGGAGCAGTTCGGGTTCTCGGCAGTACGTGAACCTACGCACTGGATCATGACAACATTATCCCAGTTTTTGACTGTTTCCGGTTGTTCGAAAATCAGTTTCTGAGTATCCAGCTGGGTCATGACCGCATCCGTTTCTCCCAATGAGTATTCTTTTATGGGATTGGGTACGGCACCGGTTGCCATGATGGTGACACCGTGTTCAATCTGCCTGTAGAACATCTGGGGGCCGACCTGCATACCGGTCTTGAACATTCCGGGCATACCGGAGTGATCAACGATAATGGCACCGGTGATGACCTGAATATTCTCATGGTCTTCAACCTTTTTGATCAGATCCGTAAGAAACTCCTGGACATCATCGCCTTCGAGGGTTTTTATGATCCTGGCAGCAACACCCCCCAGTTTATTTGATTTTTCAGCCAGGTAAATCTGGAATCCTTGGTCAGCCAGGCGCAAGGCCGATGTCATACCGGTGACGCCGCCACCGACAACCAGAATGTTTTTATTGATAGGAAGGGTCTGGTCCGCAAGTGGTTGCGCTTTGATGACAGCCGAAACCGACATTTTAATGAGATCACCGGCCTTTGCCAGAGCTTCCTCAGGTTTGTTGCCATGAACCCAGGTGGCCTGGTCCCTGATATTGGCAATTTCCAGCAGATATTTATTCAGTCCGGCCTGGGCCAGCAGATCCTGGAATTTTGCCAGATGTGTCCGGGGTGAACAGCCGCCGATGACGACCCTGTTCAGTTTTTCCTCTTCAATGGATGCTCTTATTTTTTCCATTGAAATACGGCTGCAGCCATGGCCTTCCGCTTTGGCTACGACCACATTGGGGAGTTTTTCCGCCTGACTGACCAGAGTGTCGACATCGATTACCCCTCCAATATTTTCGCCGCAGTCGCAGATGAAAACACCGACCCGAGGTTCTTCTCCAAGGACGTTTCTTTCCAGCTGCGGTTCACTCGTTTCTGTTTCTTTCTTTTCTTCAGAAAGTGCCACATCCTGGCCGGCCATACATGCCGCAGCACTGGCCTGAACCATGGTATCCGGAATATCCTTTGGACTTTCAAATGTTCCGGCCACATAAATTCCCGGCCTGGTGGTGGCAACCGGATTGAAACCGTCGGTGACAGGGAAATTGTGCCTGTTCAGTTCAAGGCCCAGGTTGCGTGCAAGAGTTCGGCTTTCTTCCGATGTCTTGAAACCGGTGGAAAGAACGACCATATCGAACTCTTCCACATTTTGTGTGGTACTGTCATCACTGGTGTAGGTGATGGTCAATGTGTCCGAACCTTCCGGTTGGAGAATGGAGTGTGGACGACTTCGCAGGAAGCGGATGCCAAAATCATTTTTGGCCCTTTGGAAATAGAGTTCATAATCTTTTCCGAACGTCCGCATATCCATATAAAAAATCGTCGTTTCAATGTCTTCCTGGAATCGTTCCTTGGTGACGATAGCTTCCTTAAGGGCGAACATGCAGCACGCGTTTGAGCAATATTCACCGGCACCTTTCTGGATACCCCTTGAGCCGATGCACTGGATCCAGGCGACCTTTTTGGGCTGTTTTCCGTTTGAGGGACGGAGCAGTTTACCGTCTGTCGGACCGGATGCCGAGAGAATCCGTTCGTATTCGAGACTGGTAACCACATCAGGGTAGGCATCGTAGCCGAGATAATCGAGACCACTGGGATCAAAGAGATCAGCCCCGGGGGCCAGAACCACAGAACCACATTTAATCTCACGGTTAATGGCCATATCGTCCGGATTGATGGCTCCCGCCGGACAGATTTTTACCAGGGCTTCAACATCTTCGCATTTTTCCAGGTCAATGGAGTAGGCCTGGGGTGTTGCCTGAGGATAGCGCATGCATGTCGGTGCCCTGTGATCAAGACCCGGAGTGAAGCGTACACATTCGGGAAAATGTTCATGGCAGGCACCACACGCTGTGCATTTTTCTTCGTTAATGTACCTGGGTTCCGTACGAACCTGGGCGGTAAAGTCACCCTTTTCTCCGGTAATCGATTGAACACTGGTCATCGACAGCAGTTCAATGAATTCCTGCCTGCCACTTTCCGAAAGATGGGGGCAAGGGTACAGAGGTCACAGTTATTTGTCGGGAACGTTCTGTCAAGCTGGGTCATCAGACCGCCGATGGTATAATCATTATCGACGAGAATAACGTTTTTCTCGGCCTCAGCGAGGTCAAGAGCTGTTCGAATTCCACCAAGACCTCCGCCGACGACAAGAACTTTGTCATTTTTGGGTTGGAGTCTGTTTGTATTCTGCATTGTTACCTTTTCCTGTCGCTGATTAAGCAAGGTTGTCTATGAAAATCGTCTGGAAAGGTTGATCGGAATCTTTATGGCGATTTTCATGGATTGTTAAACGGCCTTGCTACTCTCCCTTTCCGGGGCAGCAGGCCTGTCCTTTGGGAAACCGACAATCAGAACCCTGCGTTGTCCAGGATTTCCGGAATCTTATGTTCCCATCCTAAAGTCTGGATAAGGACACCCTGGCATTGTTCTTTCAGGGATTGGATTGTTTCTCCTGCTATTTTAATACCTTCCAGCTCTCTGTCTGAAGATTTGCGAATACGCCTGATCAGGTCTTCAGAGATATTGCTTCCAGGTTCGCTGCTGGCGATATACTGGGCAATTGCAAGAGATTTGATAAGAAAAACGGTTGTGATAACGGGTACACCGAGCTTGCCTGCTTTTGCAACCAGCTCATTTCCCGTTTCAACGGAATAAACTGCAGGGGTGACAATGAAGGTAGCTCCTGCAGCGATCTTCTCTTGAGCAGTTTCCAGTGCTTTTTCAAGCGCTTTATCGTCTGCGCAGGGAGGAAGAGTGCAGCCGATCGTGAAATCCGGGCTGCCGTCCAGTTCAAATCCGCTCATGTCCTTTCCCTGCTGGAGAGTTTTCAAGGCTTCAATGAGCTGGACTTCAGTAATATCTTCCACCGTGGCGGCGTCACTGTGGTCACTCTGGCTCATCTCTTCGCTGTCGGCCACAATGATGTTTTGATTGCCAAGGACGTGTGCTGCCAGGGCATCTCCCTGCAGAGCCATCCTGTTTCGATCCCGGCAGTACATATGCATGACAGTCTCGAGGCCCTGCTGTTTCAGAAGTACGGCTCCGGCAAGAGCACTCATACGCATGATGCCGTTATCCATATCAGGGATAACAACAGCGTCAACCCGCCCCTTGATACGTGCACCATCATTGACGAGTCGCGAGATATTTACCCCTTTGGGAGTGTGCATCTCGGCCAATACAACAAATTCGTTTGCAGCTAATTTTTTTTGAAAATTCATATGCTTTTGTCCCTCCAAATCAGAACATGCCAGTTAAAAATCTCCGTTTTCAGTTTTCCCATTAAAACATGGATGTCTCAGGATGAAACACGTCCACATCCTTTAAATCGTCTCCCAGATACGTACGTTCATTGGGACCGAGAATTCCAAGGGAGAGACAGATGAGCGTCCAGATGTGTACTGTATTATAAGCGCCACCATAATGGTGGCCGATATCATGAACCTGGGCGTGACAGTTATGACATCCGGTGATGCAGTAATCAGCACCTGTCGCCATGATCTGGTCAAATTTTATTTTACCGTATGACTGGCGGGCGTCAGGAAAACCTGACTGAAGGAAGCCGCCACCGCCACCGCAGCAGTAATTGTTCGACTTGTTGGGTGTCATTTCAATGACATTTTCCTTGCCGACAACCGATTCAATGACAAAACGCAGATCGTCGGCGACCACATCACCTTCGCCTTTTCTTATGATCTGACAAGGATCCTGAATGGTGAATTTGATTTTTCGGTCTTTGTTCCAGTCGGAACTGACCTTGAGTCTTCCTTCACGGATCCACTTTGCGTAATATGTATAGATTGAGGCAACTTCAAACTTGTGTTCAATTCCGAATTTTTTCAGTCCGGACCGGACTGAGAAGGTTATGTGTCCTCACTCCGTGTTGAGAAACACCTTGCAGCCAAGTTCATCGGCCTGTCTGGCCGATACCCGGGTGACCCTTTCCCAGCACTTGTCATCAGCCAGGAACATGCAGTAGTTCTCTGCAGCCCAGCCCTTACTGCCGTAAGTCCAGTCTACCCCGGCGAGGTGCAGTATTTTCCAGAGCGGCACCATTTCATCCGGTTCCGTCACCGGCTCCCTGGAATTCTGGTTGAGAAAGAAGAAGGAATCAGGTTTGTCAATGGGAGCAACCATATCCTTGAACTCCGGCTGCGCTTCCTTGTATTCCTCAAGCACATCTTCCACGACAAAAATAAAATCATCTGGAGCAGTACCCATGGCGCTGTTGGAGTCATTTCTCAGGGCCATATCACAGGAGTCCCTGATGCCCTTGGGGCGTTCATCTCTTGGCCATTCTGCGCGGGCATTGAAGACAAGCTGGGGGATGTCGATTTTCATGGGGCAGACGTAAATGCACCGCTGACACATGGTACACATCCAGACCCATGGGGATTTGACGGCTTCTTCGTCCATTCCCATGGCACACATCCGAAGAAATTTTCTCGGATCCATATTTTCAAGACCCGTTGCCGGGCACCCAGAAGCACATGCGCCGCAGGTCAGGCACAGGTTCAGGTTGCCTTCTTCCGGAAGAATCTCCTTGACCTTGTCAATAAAGGAGCTTTTCTTCTTTCCTTTGATTGTAATGGTGCTTTCAGACATTGATATTATTCCTTTGTTTCTATCCAAATTCATACCACTGACCTGTGGACTGTCTGTTCAATGGTATCCCGATGTGGTGTGTTAAATGCGAACGCATTCCAGGGGCCTTTCCCTCCTTCTTTTATCTGAAAATTCCGTAACAAAAGGTTTTTTTGCCGTAGTCGGATTTTCGTTACTCTGTTGTACCCGAGGGCATAAAATGCCGAACCTTAAGGTCCGGCCATGCCGGTTTATCTGGAAATCCAGCTGCTGGAGATCATTTTGCCGCAGTCGGATTTTCATTACTTTGTTGCACCCAAAGGGCATAAATACCCAAAGGGCATAAATGGCCGAGCCATTTGGGCCAGCCGTGATGGTTTATCTGAAAAAAATCTAACTCAAAAAGGGGATGCTGAATTTTTGACGGAGAAATCCCTTTGAAATAAGGAATGGAAACAGATGAATTGAAAAACGCCATATTCTCTCCGCCTTCAACGCTGATAACCTGTCTGAACAGGTACACAGTCAATATCAGACCTCCACGTCCGTGATAAAACAGAACTTGCTTTTCGTACGATAAAAGTGCTGTTATCTGTACGGTCAGATATTACGGGATAGGTTATGTGCTTAGCAGGGAGGACTTTACAATCACCAAAATTAAATGTCAATCGTTATGGATTGCCGCAACATTTCGATGTGATGTTATTGTGTTAGATGAATCTTTACAGGAGTAGTCCGTGCTGTAAGATAAAGTTTGAATTTTAAAACAGTTGGGAGGGATTTTTCACAATCTGGAAACACGAAAAATTCATGCAAAATTGTATTATCAATAATATTTAGAGGTTACGTGAAAAATTTTGAAGAGTGATTTTTTGCCTATTTGTAACCACAGCGTGGCTGTAAATGAAAATTTGCAGGATAATGTGAAGGAGTAAATGGTAAAAATTTTTTAATTACCCATATGCTTTTTTAAAGAAAACAGTTTTTCTTACTTTTTGGCAAGAAAATAAAATGATATTGATAGATAATATGTTCATAATCAGATTTTTTAAGAGCAGAAAATTCCGGTGCAGTAGAGAAAATATACCCGCACCAATTTATCTGAAAATCCCGCTGCTGGGGGGTCATTCTGCTGCAATTGGATTTCCATTACTTTGAGGTGGCTGAGCCATTGAGTTTTTTTGCACCGGCAAACTGAGTTCGTTTGGAATCAAAATTTTTTAAGAGGATATTTATGGTATTGCAACAATTTGATGGAGCAGTGAAATATATTCTAGATGATGAGTTGGCGAAAATCGTCAATATATCCATGGCATTGGAGATGCCGCTTCTTTTGAAGGGTGAGCCGGGCACGGGAAAAACAATGCTTGCCCATGCCATTGCCGACAGCCTGCGTATGGAATTGATCATCCTGAACGTTAAATCCAATATGAAGCTGGTTGAAGCGTTGTATCAATACGATACCCTGACCCGCTTAAATGACAGTCGTTTCGGGGATTCTGATCGAGATGTAAGTGATATTCGTGCCTATATCAAAATGGGAAAGATCGGTCAGGCCTTTCGCGCGGAAAATCGATGCGTACTGCTGATCGATGAGATTGACAAGGCCGAAACGGAATTCCAGGATGATATGCTCGACGTGCTTGACCAGATGCAGTTTGATATTATTGAAACCGATGATGTTGTCAGGGCAAAACACCGTCCGGTAATTATTATAACCTCGAATGCCAAAAAAGATTTGTCCGATCCTTTCCTTGGCCGTTGTAATTTTCATCATATCGCTTTTCCGGATCCTAAAATGATGCGCAATATTATCCAGGTGCATTTTCCGGATATTGGAAAAACCCTGGCGGAAAATGCCATCAGGGTATTTTACGATCTGAGAAATATTGAGGGTATTGAAAAAAAACCTGCAACTCGTGAACTGATAAATTGGATCAGGGCGCTCCTTGCGGATCCAGATTTCAGGGATGGGGAGATGCTGCACAGGGAAATTCCCTATCTCGGTGTACTGTTTAAGAAAAGCGGTGATTATATACAGGCTGGCAACAGTGGGCTGAAGAAACGGTTTTTCAGGGGCTGATACTTAAAGCAATTATATATTAAGGTTTTTCAGAGCCCATCTCAAAGCTTTGAGCGACTTTTTACGAGATTATTATATATGTTTATAAACTTTTTCTTTCAACTGAAAGAGGCCGGAATTCCGGTGAGTCCTACATCTTTTCTTACTCTGCACAGGGCTATGAATGGAGGGCTTGTTGCATCCCTGGACGATTTTTATACTGTTGCCCGTACTATCCTGGTGAAGAGTGAAAAATTTTTCGATCTCTATGACCGTGTATTTTCGCATATATTTGAGGGAGAAGCACTTGTTCTACCACAGGATTTTGAATTTGACTTCCTGGCTCACAGCTTGCTGCAGGAATGGCTCAAGGATCCGAAGACAATGGCTGGAGCTTTGGGACTCGATGAAAAGAAAATGAGCCATATGTCAGTAGAGGAACTTCTCGATTATTTTCAGAAAAGATTACAGGAGCAGGATGGACGGCATGATGGCGGTTCAAAGTGGATAGGGACAGGCGGGACTTCCCCTGTGGGGCATTCCGGGTATCATCCAGGTGGCATGCGTGTGGGGGGACAATCCAGAAACCGGAGTGCCGTTCAGGTGGCAGCAGAGCGCAGGTACAGGGATTATTCAACTGAAGCTCCGTTGACACAGGCTTCGATTGGGGAGGCCTTGAAACGACTGCGGAATTTAGTACCGAAAGGGGCACAGGACCAGATCAATATCGATGCCTCCATTTACCAGACAATGAAAAATGGAGGTGAAATAGAACTGGTTTTTGAGCGGGGGATAGTTGATAGATTGAAAATTATCCTGGCCATTGATAACGGAGGATGGTCAATGGATCCCTATGTTCATATTGTCAGAACTCTGTTCAGCTATTCCAAGTCACAGTTCAAGGATCTGAAGACCTTTTTCTTCCATAATACAATTTACGACTACCTCTGGAAGGATCCGGCCAGATACAGGCAACCTGTCAAAATTGATGAGCTGAGCAGGCTTGACCCTGAAACGCGGCTTATTATTGTCGGGGATGCCTCGATGGCCCCCTATGAGCTCATGGCCGCCGACGGATCGATATATGCCACGGAAAGAAGTGGAAAGCCAAGTATCGAGCGGTTAAGGTTTCTGGCAAAAACCTTTGAATCTGCAATCTGGCTCAATCCGACTCCCCGTAGACAGTGGGAGTATACGCATACAATCAAAGTGATCAGGACAATTTTCCCCATGTTTGAATTGACCCTGGACGGACTGGAAAAAGGTGTGGCCTGCCTCATGGAGCGGTAGTGGAGACTGTGTGTCGGCAGGTTTGAGCAGGAGAATGGATATTTTTCAGGGCAGTTTCCGATTTTGGGATGACAATTTTCAATCTGGAGTTATTCTTATCTGCCAGGAGCTTGTCATAAAAATCGTACCTGAATCCTGCACTTTTCCCTTGCCCTTCAGCATCGCCAGTTACGATTCAGGTCATAATTCAAAATAAGGTACAGCCAATGTCTCAGTTTAAAGCTAATTGCCTCCCCCTGTTAATTGGCAGTCTGCCGTCAAATGATCATCGCCAGTCTGTTGAGTTGATTTTTGAATACACACCACAATTGCCCCTGTGGCCCCAGCTTCCGTTTTTTAAGGAAGAGGGGATGATTCTCCAGTATATTCCAGGTCTCCCAGGAATTGCAGAAAAAAATAATAAGGTCTACGTTGATGCAGCGAGTGAAGGATTCGAAGCAGAGCTTCTTGCCTTTTACGAAGAGTATCTTCTGGTCTCGGAGGGTGCAGCGGATATTAATGAATCACGATTTATTCTGTCTGAGCAGAGTGCCGGCGGGTTTTATGAATTTCTTGAAATGGCATCACGGAAAAAGGATAGTTTTTTCTCCCTGAAAGGGCAGACTACAGGTCCTGTGACTTTCTGTACAGGGCTGGTGGACCAGGATGACCGGGCCATTTTTTATGATGACCAGTTGCGGGATGCCGCGGTAAAGCATCTTGCCCTGAAAGCCCGGTGGCAGGTGGCAAAAATGGCTGAATTCTGTGAGAGGCCGATCATGTTTTTTGATGAACCTGGTCTTGCTGGTCTCGGGTCTTCAGCTTTTATTACCATCAGTGACGAGGATATAGTCACCTCTCTTTCTGAGGTGTTTGAGGCTGTGCGGGCTGAAAATGGTCTGACCGGAGTTCATGTCTGTGCCAATACGGAATGGTCTGTGATTTTTGATTCGAGAGTGGATATTCTCAGTTTTGATGCCTATTCCTATTTTGACAAACTGATTCTGTATGGGGATCATTTAAAAACTTTTTTTGCCGGAGGAGGTATTCTCGCTTCAGGCATTGTTCCGACTAACCCGGAGTATATTGACATTGAGTCCGTGGATGCGTTGGTGGAGAAATGGTACAAACAGGTGGATCAACTGGTTTCCCTGGGAATTGACAGGGAAATGATTGTGGCGCAGACTCTTATTACACCCAGTTGCGGAATGGGTACTGTATCTGTGGAACAGGCGAAGCGGGTCCTTGAGCTGAACCGGGCGGTTTCTGAAAAAATCAGGCAGGATTTTTCGTTATAAGCTTTTTTTTATCGATCCTGTCAAGTTGCTTGATTTGAAATTCTCTTGCCGCGGCTGCGGAACGGGAGGGGGCGTTTTCCTGATACACGAGTTTGACCGGTCGTCTGGATTTTGTATACTTTGATCCTGTGGTGGATGAGTTGTGTTCCCGTACTCTTCTGTCGATATCAGTTGTAATCCCTGTATAGAGTGTGTTGTCACAACACTGCAGGATATAGACAAACCAGGAGCTTTCGGGTTTTGCCGTTGATACCATTGCAAAAATGATATGTAAATGTTAAAGAATCGATTTTGCACAAGGAATTATTCGTAACAGGTTGCTGATACGATAATTGATACAACGAAGTTGCTTGCCCTGTGACCAGTTACGTTTTTCAAGGGGAAAATATACCCGATTACAAGAAAAATGCATTTTAAAATATTTATTAAAGACAGTTGTTTATGAGTTCTGCCAACAGTAGTGACGAATTTGAGAAACAGGGATTGACGGAGCACTTGCGTGAATTGCGCAGCTGTCTGATAGTATCATTTATTGCCGTGTTCGTCGGTTTTTGCCTTTCCTATACAGTAATAAGGCCCATCGGCAGCTGGTTTTTTAAACCCCTTACATCGGTTTTACCTGAAGGAACCTCACTTATTTTCACATCGTACCAGGAAGGGTTTTTTTTTATCTAAAATTGGCACTGGTCTGTGGAATTCTTCTCGCTTCTCCTGTTGTTTTTTCACAGGTCTGGCGTTTTGTAGCACCGGGACTGTTCAAACATGAAAAGCGGATTCTGCTCCCTTTTTCCTTTCTTTCCACGTTCTGTTTTGTCGGAGGGGCCGCTTTTGGATATTTTGTTGTTTTCCCACCTGCTTTTCGTTTTCTTGTAGGGTATAATAATGAATTCCTCACATCCCTGCCTTCGGTAAGTGAATATTTTACCCTGGCGGTTCGTTTGCTCCTTGCTTTTGGAGTGATATTTGAGATGCCGATTTTCATGGTTTTTCTCTCCAAGGCAGGCATTGTGAATGTCGCTTTTTTGAACAGAAACAGGAAATATGCAATTTTAATAAATTTTATTATTGCAGCCATACTGACCCCGACTCCGGATATCGTTAATCAGTTTATGATGGGTGTGCCCCTGATGATTTTATATGAAATCAGCGTATTGGCAGTCTGGTTGTTTGGGAAGAAGAGTTTTGGCGGTTTCGGAGATAGTGCTGAAATCGATAAATCCTGACATGGTAATGGCGGGTAAGGCTTGGTCGGATCAGAATGTTCAGTCTGCCTTTTGAGTGTTTATCGTCACATCATTGAACAGTGAGTATACATTGATTATGGAGGTGTTTCATGGGTATCAATACAGATTTTGAAAAGCTGATTGAAATCGGCAGGCCGCCGAATATTAAGAAACTTTTTCCATATTCCCAGGCCTTGATTGTGAGCGGGAAGGTTATTGACCGGGCCCTGTCGGTCAAGGGAAAAGCAATGACAATTGCCGCCAATGGGCGTAATTCCTTTGTCATTCGTGGGGCGCTTCTAGCGGCGCAACGTGCAGATGCCGCGATCATTGTGGAAATTGCCAAATCAGAATCCACCTATTGCCCTGTCAATTTTTATAACCTTGCTCTCTACGTGGACAGTATCTGCAATGAGCTTGGTATTACTATCCCCGTAGCCATCCATGCGGATCACTACGGAATTAAAAGTGAAGATGACATCAGTTTTGCGAGAATGGAGATTCCTTCAATGTTTGACGCGGGAGTTACCTCCATTGCCGTTGATGCCTCTCATATGACTGATGATAAAAATCTGCTGGCAAATATAGAACTTAACAGCTGCATACCTAACTGGGCGGGACTCGAGACCGAGGTAGGAGAGATCAAGGGAAACCAAGGGCTTTCCACGGTGGATGACGCCTCCTTTCTGATACAGGGGTTGAATGCCCATGATATTTTTCCGGACTGGATTGCCCTGAACAACGGTTCTTCTCATGGTCTTGAGGCCAGTGGCCAGGGAATCCAGGTGGATCTTACCGCAGAAATACATAAAGCGTTGGAACCCTATGGTGTGAATGGCGCTCAGCATGGAACTTCAGGTAACAATTCCGATAGGTTGCGGGAAATAGCGTCAAAAACACGAACAACCAAAGCCAATGTCGCCACCGCTCTGCAGATGGTTTCCTGGGGCGTTGAAGTGAATGATTACGGCAATGCCCAGCTGGACGGAAATGGTGATTTTATTAAGGTACAAGGGCAGGGTGTCAGTGCTGAAATATGGGAGCGGATGAGGCGGTATGCCGAAGAACATGGAATCAAGGGAGGGAACTATAAAAAATTGAACCTGCCCTTTGAGATTTTTCTCTGTGCCCAGGAGGAGAAGGTTCGCAAGCGTATGGTGAAGGGTGTCGAAGAGTTTGTCTACCATCTGCTGGTGGATGTTTTTAATGCGCAAGGTACAGCCACGCTTGCCAAAGAGGCGATTTTGAAGGTCGGTTCCCATGAGATGGGAGTAAAAGCGAAAAAAATTGAGGACTCCGATAACTGGACCCGGGAAAAGATTATTGAAAGGGCAAAAACACTGGATGTCGACAAAGGGCCGGAAGGCGATTTTGATGACTGATCTCAGTCATTGCCAGTCCGCAATGAGAAGGTTGAGTTTCGTATGTAATCAGAAAACAATTATGGATTGAAGAGAATGAAGAAAATTATGATAACCGGTGCGGCCGGTTTTATCGGGACAGCACTTTCCCGTAAATTGATTGAAGGTGGTGCTGAGGTAGTTGGACTTGATAATCTTAACGATTATTATGACCCGCAACTGAAACGGGATCGTATGGCTGCCCTGGTGGGTGGAAGTGACGCTTTTACCCATGTGAATATGGAACTCGCAGACAGAAACGCGGTTGAAAAACTGTTCAGCGATCATCAGTTTGATGCTGTAGTTAATCTGGCGGCCCAGGCAGGTGTCCGTTATTCTCTCATCAATCCTCATTCTTATGTGGATACCAATATTGTCGGCTTTGTCAATGTCCTTGAGGGATGCCGGCATAGCGGAGTGAAGCATTTTGTCTATGCCTCTTCCAGTTCCGTATACGGCGCCAATACCAGGATGCCTTTTTCGGTGCATGATAATGTCGATCATCCGGTATCCCTGTATGCCGCCAGCAAAAAATCAAATGAACTCATGGCCCATACCTACAGCCATCTTTTTGAACTGCCGACCACGGGATTGAGGTTTTTTACCGTTTACGGCCCCTGGGGGCGACCGGATATGGCTCTGTTTCTTTTTACAAAGGCCATTCTCGAAGACAGGCCGATTGACGTATTTAATCACGGCAATATGGAGCGGGATTTTACGTATATTGATGATATTGTAGAGGGAGTCTACCGGGTGATTCATAAAATCCCCAGCAGTGATCCTGATTGGAACGGAGACAATCCGGATCCGGCCAGTTCATACTGTCCTTACCGGGTTTATAATATCGGCAATAACAACAAGGAAAAACTGCTTCGTTATATTGAGGTGCTGGAGGAATGTCTTGGTAAAAAGGCGGAGAAGAATTTTATGGATATGCAACCGGGTGATGTACCGGCCACTTATGCAAATGTGGATGATCTTGTCGCCGATTTTGATTATAAACCGGCGACTACACTGGAATATGGTATTAGGAAATTTGTAGACTGGTACAAAGAGTATTATAACATCTGATACATCCTTTCTCGGATGTTTGCAACAAGGCCTGCTCTGTCATCTGACGGGTCGGGCCTTGTTTTTCCTGATTCCTTAAGAAACTCGGCCTGATAAAGCAGGCACATCTCCAGTCTGGCTGAATTTGCCGGGTGATCAGATATATTTCAATTCCGGTTCATCAGCTTGATGGCGGCACGGATAATTGAAGGTGGATCTATTCTGCTGTTTTTCCAGAGTGTTTTCTGGGGACCGTGTTCAACAAAGAAATCAGGATGACCAAGGTTACAGGTCCTGATTCCATAAAGGCCTTTGCGGCTTAACAGTTCAAGAACCGCACTGCCGAATCCTCCCTGGCGGGCATTGTCTTCAATGGTGACCACTCTCCCGCATTTATCAGCCCAGCTGCAGATCAGTGCCTCATCAAGGGGTTTGAGAAACCTCGGGTTGATTACAGCAGCACTGATGCCGACTTTTTTAAGTCCTTCGGCCGCCTCCAGGGCTGGATATACCCTGTTTCCGATGGGGAGAAGGAGCAGGTCCTCTCCCTCGAGCAGCAATTCGCCACGGCCTGTTTCAAGTTTCTGGAGATGTTTTGAGAGATTTACATTCTGTCCTCCACCCCTGGGGTACCTGACTGCGGCAGGTCCATTGTGCTGGGTAGCGGTGAAGAGCATATGTCGCAGCTCCTCCTCATCCTTTGGTGCCATAATCACTAAATTGGGAATATAACGCAGAAAGGAGAAATCAAAAACCCCATGGTGACTGGGGCCGTCATCTCCAACCACACCGCCCCGGTCAATGGCCAGGGTTACGGGCAGGTTGGGCAGGCAGATATCATGGATGATCTGATCCACCGCCCGTTGGAAAAAAGATGAGTAGATGGCGACCACCGGCTTTATTCCCTCGGTGGCGAGTCCTGCTGCAAAGGTGACCGCGTGCTGCTCCGAAATACCCACATCAAAGAGCCGGTCCGGAAATTTTTTTGCAAACGTTGTCAGGCCTGTTCCGGATACCATGGCCGCGGAGATGGCAACTATCTTTTCATCTTTTTCCGCGAGTCTGACCATTGTATCACCGAAGACCTGGGTGTATGTCACCGGTCCATCCTTGGTCTTGTGCGGTTTGCCACTGGAAATATCAAATGGTCCCAGTCCATGGAAGATATCCGGGTTTTTCTCGGCCGGTTCATATCCTTTACCTTTTTGGGTAAGAACATGGATAAGGACCGGACCCTGGGCGTTGTCCCGGACTGTTTCCAGTGTTTCCTTGAGATCAGCGATGTTGTGACCGTCAATGGGGCCGATATAATCAAATTTAAACGCCTCGAAAAGCATACCCGGTGTAAAGAAACTCTTAAAGCTTTCCTCACTTTTTCGGAGGATATTCAGGATATTTTCCCCAACATCGGAGATCTGCAGTTTTTCCACCAGATGGTCTTTGACCCGGCGCATGGTTTTTCCACTCAGTTTACGGCTGAGAAAACTGGAAAGTGCACCCACGTTTGGGGAAATGGACATTTCGTTATCATTGAGAATAACGATGAGATCCTTGTCCAGGTGGCCGGCCTGGTTGAGTCCCTCAAAGGCTATACCGGCAGTCATGGAGCCGTCACCGATAACGGCAATAGCCCGGTTACTGCTGTTCTTATAGTGCTTGGCAAGGGTTATTCCCAGCGCTGCCGAAATGGAGGTGGAACTGTGCCCTGTTTCAAAAGCGTCATATTCGCTTTCCTTGAATTTTGGAAAACCGCTGATACCCTTATATTGCCTGAGAGTAGAAAAAATTTCCCGCCTGCCGGTAATAATCTTGTGAGCATAGGATTGGTGGCCCACATCCCAGATCAGTTTATCGTTGGGTGTGTCAAAAACGGAATGCAGGGCCAGCGTCAGTTCGACGACACCGAGACTTGGCGCCAGGTGGCCTCCGTTTCTGGAAACGGTTTTTACGATAATTTCCCTGATTTCCCCCGCCAGTCTATTCAGTTCGTCAAGGGACAGGGATCGTATATCCGCCGGTGAATTGATAGTGTCCAGAAGGGGTGCCGGGTATGATTGTGGTGATAATAGCATGGCAATTCAATATGGTCTCAGTGACTTCTTGTGTAGATATAGTTTGCCAGTTCCCGTAACGGGTCGGCCTTATGGTCAAAATTCTCCAGTGAGGCGAGTGCTTCCTGCACGGCTTCCCGGGCTTTTTCCCGACTCTTGTCAATACCGAAAAAGGAAGGATAGGTTGCCTTCCCACGGTCGTCATCACTTCCAGCAGCTTTTCCAAGCTGTTCAGTCGTAGCTGTGGCATTGAGCAGATCGTCAACGATCTGAAAAGCCAGTCCTATTTTGTCTCCATAAAGTGTGAGTCTTTCGATCTCTTCCCCTGATGCACCACCTCCGACAGCTCCGGCATGTACAGAGCAGGTGATAAGTGCTCCTGTCTTATTCTTATGGATAGCTCTCAGGGTTGCAAAAGGAAACTCGGTATTCTCGTTTGCTATATCAAGAGCCTGGCCTCCAACCATGCCCATCGGGCCGGCCCCCTCGCAATAATATTAATAATGGTAATTCTTTTGTTCGCAGAAATCCGGGTTGTCTCCTGGCCACTGAGTAGATCAAAAGCCCATGTCAACAGGCTGTCACCGGCGAGAATGGCTCCGGCTTCTCCGAAAATCGTGTGATTGGTGGGTTTTCCCCGCCTGAGTTTATCATCGTCCATGGCCGGAAGATCGTCATGGATAAGTGAATATGTATGGATACATTCCAGGGCGCAGGCGACGGGGAGAATATCTTTTTCAATTTCAGGGTTGTCATTTACTGCCCCGGCAGCGGCAAGGCAGAGAATGGGTCTGATTCGTTTCCCTCCGGCAAAAAGAGAATAGCGCATGGCATTGATATGGTCTCTGAACGGTTCTGTCGCCTGGAGCATGAACCTGTTCAGCCCATTCTCCACCAGCTGCTTTTTTTCACTCAGATATTGTTTTATTTCCACGTTCCGTTCCATCAAAGGGAATTGCTTCGAGTTTGCCGTCTTTTTCCAGAAGGAGTTCAATTTTTGCTCTGGCCTTTGTCAGCTGTTCACTGCAATAATCAGCCAGTTTAATCCCTTCATTAAATTTTTTCAAACTGGCATCAAGGCTTAATTCGCTGTCTTCAAGCTCGTCGGTTATCTGTTCAAGCCTTGCAAGGGCCGTTTCAAATGTTTTCTTTGCCATAACTGCTGTCGTCCAAAAAAAAGAGAGTTGAATCGGTTCTGTTTTCCGGCTAGAACTACCCGGGAAACAATGGGCGTAATCCGCAGGATTATGAAATATAACAGATAGTGGACGAATCGTACACGGAATAAAAAACCACTTTTAATTTGCCCTGTGATAAACAGGACGGTTGATCTTTTGTGGTAGTCATAAATGATAAAGCATATTGAACAGTTTACCCGGTGGCTGGCCACGGAAAAAGGATACTCACCTCATACGGTTTCCGGATACAGTCGGGATCTGCGCGAATTTGCCGCCCACTGCGGTGAAGAGACAAAGGTGAAATCGGTTACGGATACAGATATCCGTTCATTTGTGGTCAGCCTTCACGGTCGAAACAGCAGTGCTACCGTGGCCCGAAAACTCTCGGCCCTCCGTACATTTTTCAGATTTTTACTGCGTCGTAAAAGTATAAAAGATAATCCTCTGGCGGGAGTTGCCGGACCGAGGAGCGGAAAATCCATTCCGGTTTTTCTCACGGTAGACGAAACCTTTGCATTGCTTGAAGCACCTGATTCAGGGGATAAATATATGGAGCGGGATCGGGCCATGCTCGAATTGCTTTATTCGGCAGGAATAAGGGTTTCGGAGCTTGTTTCCAGGGACTTTGATGACCTTGATTTCGATGCCGGAGTGCTTAGGGTGAGGGGCAAAGGGAACCGGGAACGGCTGGTGCCTGTGGGAAGACCCGCTCTTGAGGCAATTCGTTTCTGGCTGCCCCGGAGGTTGCAGCTTCTGGAAGCCCGGGTAAAGCGGGGAAGGGAAGTCGATAGAAAGGCCATGTTTCTCAGTGGTCGCGGAGGTCGTCTGACCGCCCGCAGTGTGGAAAGAATCGTGAAAAAATATGGGGAAAAGGCGGGAATCAACCAGATTGTCACTCCCCATGCTCTGCGGCATTCTTTTGCCACACATCTGCTGGAAATGGGGGCTGATCTGCGCTCTGTCCAGGAGTTGCTGGGGCACGCAAGTCTATCTACAACCCAGAGATATACACATTTGACACTGGATTATCTCTCGGATGTGTATGATAAGGCTCACCCGCTATCTGGGGGAGAGAATAAGCAATAGCCCGGGTCCGGATAGTTGAAAAAACAGTCATAAAATAATAACAGACAATTTTGAGAGCATTATGAAAATACGATCAACTACCATTCTGGCAGTGCGCCATAAAGGTGAAGTAGCCCTGGCCGGAGACGGCCAGGTCTCTTTGGGAAACACGGTGATGAAGCACCATGCCAGAAAGGTAAGGCGGCTTTATCAGGATCGGGTTATTACCGGATTTGCCGGAGCTACTGCAGATGCGTTCACCCTGTATGACAAACTGGAGCAGAAACTGGAGCAGTATAACGGCAATCTCCTGCGTTCCTCCGTCGAACTGGCCAAGGAATGGCGGACAGATAAGTATCTCCGCAGGCTTGAAGCGATGCTGATCGCAGTGGATAAGGACCATTCTCTTCTCCTTTCCGGTACTGGGGATGTTATTGAGGCCGATCAGGGCGTACTTGCCATTGGTTCAGGAGGACCATATGCCCAGGCAGCGGCCCTTGCCCTGGTGGAGCACAGCGAACTTGATGCGGAGGCCATCTGCAGGGCAGCCATGGAGATTGCCGGAAATATCTGTGTTTTTACTAATAATTCCATAGTAGTTGAAAAGATATGAAACATAATCAGTCGTTTACCCCAAAAGAGACATTAGCTGAACTTGATAAATATATTGTTGGACAGGGAAGGGCCAAGCGGTCTGTGGCCATAGCCTTGAGAAACAGATGGCGGAGAAGGCAG
This sequence comes from Desulfomarina profundi, assembly GCF_019703855.1. GTDB lineage: Bacteria > Desulfobacterota > Desulfobulbia > Desulfobulbales > Desulfocapsaceae > Desulfomarina > Desulfomarina profundi. The sequence goes on from NZ_AP024086.1 coordinate 986,848, forward strand.
GTGCCTTCGCCGCTGCGGGAAGAAATTGCCCCTAAAAATATTATAATGATTGGTCCCACCGGGGTTGGTAAAACTGAAATAGCCAGAAGACTTGCCACCCTTGCCCAGTCACCGTTTATCAAGGTAGAAGCTTCAAAGTTCACGGAAGTGGGCTACGTGGGCAGGGATGTTGAATCGATGATTCGGGATCTCGTTGATCTTGCAGTGAATATGGTCAAAGAAGAGGAGAAGAATCGGCTGGAAGGGGTGGCGGCCGCCAATGCCGAAGATCATATTCTGGACATCCTTCTTCCTCCCGGTCCCGTTTCTTCAGCTTCCGGGGGTGGTGTACCGCTTGGGGTTGATCATTCCGACCTGCCGATTCCAGCAGGTTCACAGGGTGAAAACTCGACCAGGGAAAAGTTCAGGAAAATGCTGCGGGAAGGCAAACTTGATGATCGGGAACTGGAAATTTCGGTCAGTGAGTCGAAGTCCATGCCCATGGTGGAGATTCTCACAACTTCGGGGATGGAGGACATGCAATCCAATTTGCAGGATGCCTTCAGTAAAATTTTTCCGCGCAAGAAAAAAAGCAGAAAAATGAAAGTCCCTGAAGCTCTTGAGGCAGCCACCAAAGAGGAGATGGAAAAACTGGTGGATATGGACCAGGTGATTAAGGAGGCCCTCAGAAGAACCGAACAGTCAGGTATAGTTTTTCTTGATGAAATCGACAAGATCGCGTCCAGAAACGGGGCCTCGGCAGGGCAGGGACCTGAAGTCTCCCGGGAGGGTGTGCAGCGGGATCTGTTGCCCATAGTGGAAGGGGCGACTGTCTCCACCAAGCACGGCATGATAAAGACAGATCATATCCTTTTTATTGCAAGTGGGGCTTTTCATCTCTGCAAACCGTCCGATCTTATTCCTGAGCTGCAGGGGAGGTTCCCCATCCGGGTTGAACTCGATTCCCTAGGAAAAGAAGAATTTGTAAGAATCCTCACCGAGCCGGAAAATGCCCTTATAAAACAGTATATTGCTCTGATGAAAACAGAGGGTATTGAGCTTGTGTTCGAAAAAGAGGCGATTGAAGAGATTGCTGCAATTGCCGTAGAAGTCAATGAAAAAACTGAAGAAATTGGAGCAAGAAGGCTGCATACCATACTCGAAAGAGTGTTGGACCAACTCTCTTTTGATGCCTCGGAACTGGGTGAGGTGAACTTTACCGTTACCGCAAATTATGTTAAGGAACAGCTCGCAGATATTGTCGAAGACCAGGATCTGAGCAGATATATTCTTTAACCCGTAGTTCTCATCAGCCCGGGCGACTCCGCCTGAACTGATGAGAGATGGGGTTAAACGTTATCGGGAGAATTGTTCAGAAGGATGTATTTTTTGACCGTGCGTCTGTCAAGTCGGGTCTGTTGTGAAACAGCTTCATATGTTCCTGATTTTTCGTAAAGTATTTTGCAATAACGGGAAAGCAGTTCCGTGGCGGAGAGTGAGCCGTTATTGATATCCGCCAGAAAGGCTTCGCTATCCGATTCCGTTAAAGGCTGTTGCCATTGATAGCAGCTGTTGAGAATGAATCTTCTGACGCACTGTTCCAGCTCCCTGATATTGCCGGGCCAGTGATACTCCTCCGGCTGGTGTTCACGTATATACGCGGTTGTCTTTTCCTCCAGATCTTTATCGGCACTACCGATAATTCGTTTGATTATGATTTTCAGGATTGCCCTGAGTTCAGCCGGATGTTCTCGCAGTCTCTGCCGCAGGGGAGGAACCTCTATGATATCAGAACAGAGGCGATAATAGAAATCATCCCTGAACGTTCCGTCTTTTCGTGATTGTTCAATTAGCCTGTTGGTTGCTGCAATAACTCTTCCCTGAAATTTTTCTCTTTTATGGCTGCCGACCGGGGTAAAAACCCGATCCTGCAAAACCTGCAGTAATTTGATCTGGACAGGTATGGAAACCTCTCCGATTTCATCCAGAAAAATTGCTCCATTCGGGCTGCATCGGCTGAAAATCCCCTTGTGGGTTTCCACAGCTCCTGTAAACGCCCCTTTTTTATGTCCGAACAGTTCGGATTCAATCAGTTGTTCAGGAAACTGGGAGAGATTAATGGAGATAAAAGTCTTTGCAAAGCTTTCCCGGAACCGACCGGTACGTGGGTTGAATGGAATGTAGCCGGATCTGCCTATGGCTGCAGCAGCCAGACCTTTTCCGGTCCCGGTTTCCCCTAGAATCATAGTGGAAAAATCTTCCATTCGATCCCAGAGAAATCTGTCGTAGAGCCGTATGTCAGAAGTGAAAACATTGTTCCACAATGAACGCCTGAGGTGCATGACACATTCGCTTTTTCCAGCTATTCCGTTGATGAAATAAAATGCTCTTCGCATCTGGAAAAACAGCGAAAAAAAACGAATGGCTTCCTTTTCTTCAATACCATGTTCTGCAAGCAGTCCCAGCATGTCTGATGCAAAATCTATATGACAGCAATCATCGCCTTTCTCTATCTGTTTTTGTATATGCTCATCGAATGAATCACAGAAGAGATGAAAGGTATGAAAAAGAACTGCAAAGCGCAGGAGTTGCCGGTCGTCTTCAGAAAGGCTTTTGGAGGGTGGAGTGGTTGATTTTTTAATGGAGTCGATTGTTTCTCCTACTCTTTCAATAAGTTGAGCAAGAATAGTATCATTGGAGGCCGTTGAAGACAGACCAGTGACAGCCAGGTCAATGGCTGATCTGGTCCTGCCGAATGGATTGGCAAAGGCGGCTTCTCTGATTTTATTCAGCAGGTCACGTTCATGGTCTTGCATAGGGTTCTCCAGTTATATTCAAATAATGAATATATGATATACAGAAAATGTCAATTATAATAAATTATGCATAGTTGTGTATTGTGTTGTTTGTGGGATATTATTTTATAAAAACAGTATAATACGATTATTCTTTCTGCTGGTATGGAATGTGTAATAGAAACTGCAATGTTTCAACTTATCAATTCAACCAGGAGAAGAACTATGAAAGAAAATGAAATAATAAATTTATTTGTTATGACAGTTATCTCAGCACTCTTTTTTTCTGATTCTTACCGTGTTCGGAAAATCCCAGGCAGCCGACCTGCCGAAGCCGAAGAGCATACAGGATTATCAATATCGGTTTTGTCAGAACTGAGGCAGGTCAGGTTTTTGTGAATTCAAAGGATAAGGATCTTGAAGCCCTGTATACTTGATGGACTCGTAAAAACTCCGATCTACTGCGTTGTGGGGTGATCGTGTAATGCTCGACGTACTCTATGTACGCCTGCGCTTACACGACACCGCCACGCCTTGTATATCGAAGTTTTTCCAGAGTCCATCTGAGAACGTTGAACGATTTTTTACGAGATCATCATACTTGACTTCAGTTTATCCCCTGGTCGAAGGCGGAATGGATGATGAAAGAGTAATCGAAATTGTTCCTGTCGTGAAGATGCAGCCTGTGCCGGGGTGGCTGAGTTTTGAACGCAACCAGAATAAAATAAGAGATAAAAATGAAACAACAATCAAATCAGACAGAACGGGAACAGGTTCGCTGGGCAAGAAAAAGATTCATCGCTATGGCTGGAACCTACTTTCTCGGTGTTTTCAATGATAATTTTTTCAAGCAGGCCATTCTCCTGCTGGCTGTCGCCGCAGGTCTGAATCAGATCCAGGGGTATGCAACGGAGTTGTTTTCTCTGCCGTTTATTCTTTTTTCTGCCTGGGGTGGCTGGCTGGCCGACAGGTTTGCAAAACGACGGGTTGTAATAGGTGTCAAATTTCTGGAACTGATGGCAATGCTGATCGGGGCCTATGGTATTCTCACCATGAACTGGCCCTGTGTACTGTCAATGGTCTTTCTGATGGGATTGCAGTCGACCCTGTTCGGGCCTGCACTGAATGGTTCAATTCCCGAGCTGTATCCCCGTAACTTTGTCACGAGAGCCAATGCTGTACTGAAACTGGTTACAACAGTGGCGATCTTATTGGGGATGGCATTGGCCGGTTTTGCCCTTGACCTGCAACTGATGTCCACATCCATTCCCTTTGGCAGGATTGTGGTGGCCTGTGCTGTGGTTTGTATTGGTCTTCTGGGAGTTTTGGCATCATTTGGTGTTTATTCGAGACCGGCAGGTAATACCCATGTGTCTTTTCCCTGGAGCGGACCTCTTCATTCAATTCGGGATCTTGTGAAATTGAAAAAAGATCCTCTTCTTCTCCTGGCTGTTTTCTGCGACAGTTTTTTTTATTTTGTGAGTCTTCTGGCTGTGCTGGTGATTAATACACTCGGTCTGCAGCAACTTGGGCTGAGTGCTTCCCGTACATCTCTTCTTGCTGTTTCACTCATGGTCGGTGTGTGTTTTGGGGCCCTTGCTGCCGCAAAAATCACCAGTCACTCCAGGTGGACTCATGTGCTTCCCTGGGGATCTGCGGGGATGGGCATAAGTCTTGCCGCAGCAGGTGGGCTTGTCACCGTAGGGGGTGGGGGGCAGTTCCTGCTGTTGCTCTGCTGCCTGGTACTGGCAGGAAGTTTTGGCGGCCTGTTCCTCATTCCGGTAACATCATTTATACAGGTGCGTCCTGGAGCAGGCGATAAGGGAAAGGTAATTGCCGCGGCCAATTTTCTTGCATTCAGTTGCATGCTCCTGGCGGGAAGGCTTTTTCCGCTGCTTGATGGTCATTTCCAGCCTGCGGTTTCCATGCAGATCCTCGGAGCATTTTCTTTGCTTGCTGGCCTGGTTATCAGTCTTGTTCTCAAGTTGAAGCTGTCTTGAAAATAGGGGGAACAAAACTCAAAAGGAAAAGTCTGTTAAAATAGTAAATACAATAACATTTGGAAATAACAATGAAAATAATATGTAATTTTTTAATTTACCTGTTGCTCAGTCTTCGTTACAGAATTACTCTAAAAGGCCTTGCTGCTCTTGAAAATAATAATAAACCGATTCTTTTCCTGCCGAACCATCAGGCTTTGATTGATCCTGTTATTGTCATGAACAGTCTGTATAATAGATTTTCACCTCGGCCACTTGCCGATGAAAATCAGTTTGATCACCCTCTGCTGAAGTTGCTGGCAAGGAAATTGAATCTCATTGCTATTCCTGATCTGGCGGTAAGCGGGCGCATGGCAAAGGAGGAAGTTGATGCCGGTCTGGATGAAGTGGTAAGAGCCTTGAACGCCGGTGACAATGTGCTGATGTATCCGGCTGGGCGCTTGTGTCACTCAAACCTGGAGCGACTGGGAGGTAACAGTGGTGTTACCTCTATAGTTCACCGGGTACCTGACGTGAGACTTGTCCTGTTGCGAACGCGTGGACTGTGGGGAAGCAGTTTCAGCCGGGCTTCCGGAGCCCCTTCATTTTTCAGGGTATTGAAAAAAGGAGTGGGGGATTTACTGGTGAACTGTCTGTTTTTCATGCCACGCAGGGAGGTCTGTATTGAGGTGGAAGAGGTGGCAGATTTTCCACGGAAGGCCGGGAAACGTGAAATCAATCGCTATCTGGAGGAGTGGTATAACTGTGAACCTGACAGAAACAGGATTGTGCCGCGATTCTGGTGGAAGGGGAGCAAACCACTTTTTCGGCCCGAACCGTCCAGGAAAACTGTTATCCGTGAGACACACACCATTCCTGAAAGAATCAGTAACCAGGTCAAGAGAAAACTCTCCGAGCTTTCGGGCGTTCAGGAGGTGAACGATCAGGACAGTCTGACTGATGATCTGGCAATGGACAGCCTGGTTCTTGTTGAATTCGGCTGTTGGCTTGAAAATGAATTCGGTTTTTCCCCGGAACAGCTGAGCACCTTGACAACTGTGGCGGATTGTATTCTTGCGGCTGCTGGTTTTATGGTGGGGATGACCGCCCAGGAAATTAAACCGGCAACGGAGAAATGGTTGGCACCGGTGGAAGAATGCACACTGACACCAGCAGAAGGAAGCAATATAGCCAAGGTTTTTCTGAACCAGGCCCGGAAGAATCCGGATCAGGTTATTATAACTGACCAGATCAGCGGGGACAAAACATGGCGGCAGTTGATCCTGGCGATCTACGCGTTTCTTCCATTCATAACGAAAATTCCGCAAAAGCGGGTGGGAATAATGCTTCCCGGAGCAGTCAGTGCAGTCATAAGCTGGCTGGCAGTTGTGTTCAGTGGTAAAGAACCTGTGATGGTGAACTGGACGACGGGTATCAGAAATATGCAATACAGTCTTGAGAATCTTGGGGTGGAGCAGGTTATTACAGCCAGGGCCATGACAGGAAAGTTGGAGAACCAGGGAATCGACTTGAACCTGCTCTCTGTCAAATGGTTGTATCTGGAAGATCTTGCTTCGGGTATCAGTTTCTGGCGTAGAATTGTTTCACTGGCGAAAAGCCGGTTTTTCTGGTGGGGACTGGAAAAGGCTGAGATAGCTGATACTGCAGCGATTCTTTTTACATCCGGTTCTGAAAGTCGTCCGAAGGCTGTTCCGCTCAGTCATGCAAATCTGCTGGCAAATGTTGCAGATTTTGCCAAAGTCCTCTCACTTTCCGCAAATGACAGACAGCTTGGTATCCTGCCGGTTTTTCACTCTCTCGGCCTTGCCGGTACTGTTATTCTGCCACTGTGCAGTGGGCTGAGAACCGTTTATTGGCCAAATCCCACAGAGGGTGGCATGATGGCCCGTATGATTCAGGAGTATCGACCTTCTATGTTGATCACGACCCCGACCTTTCTCGGTGGTATTCTGCGAGCAGCGGATAAAGAGAAACTGTCGTCTTTGCGTCTTGTGTTTTCGGGAGCGGAAAAGTGTCCGGAACATTTGTTTTCCGGTTTGAACGATATATGTCCACAGGCTGTGTTGTGTGAAGGATATGGTGTAACTGAATGTTCACCGGTTGTTGCCGTTAATTCCATTGAAAAGCCACGTCCTGGGACAATCGGGCAGATATTGCCTTCAATGGAATGGCTCCTGGTAAACCCTGAAACCCATATTCCTGTCGGTCCCGGTGAATCTGGAAAACTGCTGGTTAGAGGTCCCAATGTGTTTTCAGGATACCTTGGTGATGTCCCTTCACCCTTTGTGGAGCATGGCGGGCATTTATGGTATGATACCGGGGATCTGGTTTATGAAGATGATGGAGTACTTGTCTTTGCCGGTCGGATGAAACGGTTTGTCAAGCTCGGCGGAGAGATGGTATCATTGCCCGCTATTGAGCATGTACTGACAGAGAACTGTGATTGTAGCGTGAATGAACCTGAAATTGCGGTTATGGCAACCGCTGACGAGGAGCATCCGGAGCTGGTGCTGTTGACTGCCATGGATATTGAAAGAGAGGAAGTGAATCGAATTATCAGGAAAGCCGGGTTGTCCCCGCTGCATAACATTAGAATGGTGCGGAAAATTGAGGCTGTTCCTTTGCTCGGGACCGGGAAGACAGATTATGCTGCTCTTGAGAAACTCATGTAAGTGAACAGGGGTAAGGTAAATGAAAACACAGAGTTACAAGTCATGCTACCAGTTACAACTCATGGCAGTATAATGACCAGGAACGAAATATAGATGTAATTCACCAGGAAATAGAAAATGTTTTGGAAAAAAAAGACAAAAAAGAGAAGAACGCAGGAAACCGTACTGGACGGAGTCGATCCGGAACTGAACTATTGTCCCTCTTGCGGGGACGAATACAGATCAGATATCAAAAATTGTGTCTCCTGTGAGGTGGATCTTATTTCCGGAAAGGAAAAACTCGCGCTGGTTCGGCAGGAACAGGAGTTGCTGAATAATCGCAGTATGGAAATATCTGTTGATGATGAACTTGTTGATTTACGCAAGGGTGGACTGCACGACATGAAACAGTTGCAGGCTCTTCTCGCCCAGAACCGTATTCCCTCGATTCTTGCCGGGGATGAGAGTTGCGGGAAGGGGTGCTGTGGTGCCGAGATGTACCTGCAGGTCAGAAAAAGCGATGTGGATGCGGCCATGGTGGTTCTGAGCCGGGAGTATATCAGAAACACTTCCCTGGAGAACCACGATTTGTCCCATGTGGATGCGGTTTTTGTTCAGGAAGCAGATTCAAATATCTGCCCGGCTTGTGGTTACAGATTTGCCGCATCGGATGGGATGAACTGCCCGGAATGTGGCCTCTGTTTCGAGGTTTCAGGCTGACTGCCTTGATTTCTGCTTGTTCCACCGTTTTTTCCGGGGTGCAAGGGTAATCGGCTTCTTGATAAAGGAGATGGGGTTATAGTCCAGTATGGTTTCAACCTTATCGCTCAGTTGTCTGCATGGTTCTATGGTGAGATCCTTTGTAACATCAATATCGACTTCACCCCTTCCAGGAAAATGGATGGTCAGGAGAACAGGACAGGAACCGTGATGTTGGTAGAGGACTTCCTTTACCTTCTCCATCTGTTGCCGGCTCAGTCCGGTTGATTCCAGTTTTATACGTGCTGATTCCGTATATTTTTTCCTGGCTTCCGGCAGTGGATCAATGGAATCGGCGATGATTTTTGGTCCACGTTCATCCTGCTGGACCATTCCCTGGATAATCAGAGGATCCGTGGATGCGAGTGTGGCCTCGCAACGGCTGTAGGTATCAGGAAAAACGATGACTTCAACGGCATCAAAAAGATCTTCAACAGTTATGAATGCCATGGGGTCCCCTTTTTTTGATTTCAGCTTTTTGCAGTTACGAATGAGTCCCCCGATGCGGACAGGCTGATCATTTCCCCAGTTGGCAAGGTTCTGAATAGTTGTATCAATAACCGTGTTGATTTCCTGGATTGTGTCATCAAGGGGATGTCCGGTGATATAAAAACCTACAGTTTCTTTTTCATAGGCTAATTTCTTTCGGTCATTCCACTCATCGATATCCGGCATGGAGATATCGGTTATTTCTGTTTTTGCTTTTGTTTCCGGAGCCAGAGAAAAAAGTGACATCTGGCCACTCAGCAGATCTCTCTGAACTGCCTTGGCCTGTTCCATGGCCTGGTCCAGAATGGCAAAATATTGGGAACGCTTGTATCCCAGGGAGTCAAATGATCCTGATTTTATAAGGCTTTCAATTACCCTCGAGTTGACCCTTCGGGAATCAACCCTGTTGCAGAAATCGCTTAACGATTTGTACTTTCCCTTCTTTTCCCGTTCTTCGATGATGGAATCAATAGCAGATCCGCCAACATTTTTAACAGCGGCAAGACCGAAGCGGATCCTGTCGTTGACTACACTGAAATCTTTGACACTTTCGTTAATGTCGGGGGGAGGACTTCAATATTGTGCTCCCTGCACTCGTTGATATAGAGAACAACCTTATCCGTGTTGTTCATATCGCAGGAGAGCAGAGCAGCCATGAACTGGGGTGCGAAATGGGCCTTGAGATAGGCTGTCTGGTAGCATATCAGTGCATAGGCGGCTGAGTGGGATTTGTTGAAACCGTATCCCGCAAATTTGGCCATAAGATCAAAAATATACTCGGCCTTATCCTCAGGATGATTGTTCTTTCTGGCACCAGCCATGAATTTGACTCGTTCTTCATCCATGACTTCTTCTATCTTCTTCCCCATTGCCCGGCGGAGGATATCCGCGTCTCCCAGGGAATAACTGGCCAGAATATTAGCAATTTTCATGACCTGTTCCTGGTAGACGATGACTCCATACGTTTCTTCCAGGACCGGTTTGATCTCCGGCAGCGGATAATTGGCTGTGGCCTTGCCGTGTTTGGTTTTGACAAAGTCGTCCACCATCCCTGAATCCAGGGGGCCGGGGCGATAAAGGGCCACCAGAGCGATAAGATCACTGAACTGGGTTGGGGCCATTTTTACGAGAAGTTCCCGCATTCCTGAGCTTTCCAGTTGGAAAACACCCAGGGCATCCCCACTGCAGAGAAGGTCATAGGTTTTGATATCATCCATGGGAATGGCGTCGATATCGAGTTTTTTTCCAATGTCCTGTTCAATGTGTTTGAGAGCCTTGTCGATAACGGTGAGTGTTTTCAAACCGAGGAAATCGAATTTGATCAATCCGGTCATCTCGGTATGTTTCATATCATACTGGGTCAGGGTTTCTTCGTTGCTCCCCCGACAGGTCGGCAGATAATGGGTCATCGGTTTTGGGGAGACGACCACTCCGGCGGCATGGGTTGAGGTGTGACGTGCCAGCCCTTCAAGGGTCTTTGAAACGGAAAGAAGTTCAGCAATACGGGGGTCACTGTCGGCCATTTCCTGGAGTTTAGGTTCTTCCTCCAGGGCTTTTTTGATGGTCATTTTCAGCTGGTCGGGAACCAGTTTTGCCACCTTGTCCACTTCTCCAAAAGGGATGTCAAGGGCCCTGCCTACATCGCGGATTACTCCTCTGGCCTTCATGGATCCGTAAGTAACTATCTGAGCCACATGAGCGGCACCACCGTACTTGTTGCGGACGTAGTCAATGACCTCGCCTCTTCGTTCCTGGCAGAAATCCACGTCGAAGTCGGGCATTGATTTTCGTTCGATATTGAGAAAACGTTCAAAGATCAGTCCATAGGGAATGGGGTCTATATTGGTGATGCGCATGCAATAGGCAGCAAGACTTCCGGCACCTGATCCACGTCCCGGCCCCACCGGAATATCGTGGTTTTTTGCCCAGTTGATGAAGTCGGCGACAATGAGGAAATAAGCGGGAAATCCCATGGTACGGATGACATCAATTTCCGACTCAAGTCGGTTTGTATACGTTTTTTCGACCTCGGGAGAAAAAGTTCCGGCCCTGCGCATATCATTGAATCGTTCCTGCAGGCCGTCCCGACAGGCCGTTTCAAAGAGGGAATCAAGACTTTCTCCCTCCGGAACTTCGAAATTAGGGAAATAGTAGTTGCCGAATTCAATTTCCAGGTTACAACGATCCGTTATTTCACGACTGGTCGCTATGGATTCCGGACAGTAGGCAAAACTCTTTTTCATGGTTTCCTGTGACTTGAAGTAAAACTCGTCTGTTGAAAACCTGAATCGTTTAGGGTCATTTATGGTTTTACCGGTCTGGATACAGAGCAGGATTTCGTGGGCATGTGCCTCCTCCCTGTTCAGGTAATGGCAGTCATTGGTGGCCACAACCTTGATTCCCATGTCTCTGCCGAGGGAGATCAATCCTTCATTGACAGGTTTTTGTTCGGCTATACCGTTTTCCTGAATTTCGAAATAGAGTCGGTCTCCGAAAATGTCATACAGTTCCTGAGCCTTTTTCCGCGCCCCGTCCATATCTTTTTTACGGATAAGGTAGGGGACCTGGCCATGTAGACAGGCTGTCAGGGCAATGACTCCTTCGTTGTGGGCCCTGAGAACGTCCATATCGATTCTCGGTTTATAATAAAACCCTTCAAACTGGGCGATACTGGCCATCTTCATCAGGTTCTGATATCCGCCGTGGTCCATGGCAAGCAGGACGATATGAAAGGCAACTTCACCATCTATTTTTTTTCTGTCTCGCATATCACCGGGGGCAATATACAGTTCGCAACCGACAATCGGTTTTATATCGGCTGCCTTTGCTTTCTTGTAAAATTCCAGAGCTCCATACATTGCGCCATGGTCAGTTACCGCTACACTGTCCATGCCGTATTCCTTACATTTATCAAGGAGATCGGTCAGGCGAATAGCTCCGTCCAGCAGGCTGTATTGGGTGTGAACATGAAGATGGGTGAATTCTGCACTCATATTAATAGTTGTATCCTTCAGCAGATTCGAGATTGGCACCGTCAAGGATGGCACCTTCCAGAATCGCATTGTTAAGTTTTGCTTTTATGAGGTTGCTTCCGGTCAGATCGGCGTTGGAAAGATCGGCATTGACCAGAATGGCACCTGCAAGACTGGTGGCAACAAGACGGGCTCCAGTCAGATTGGCACCGGTAAGATTGGCCCTGCGCAGGTTGGCTCCGCTGAGATCTGCTCCCGCCAGGTTGGCGCCTTTCAGATTGGCACCGATGAGATTTGCATCTTTCAGATTGATACCCCTGAGATTACAATCGGGACAGTTGCGGGCAATTCTGATGAGATCATCCCGTTTGGTGTTCTTGGCTTGTCGCCTTGATACCGTGCTTTCTGCAGCTGTTTTATCATCTTTTTCTTTATCAGGCGCGCTGAAAACAGGGCTGGCATTTTTTTTGGCGAATTGTTCTCTGAGGTATTGTTTCCCCTTATGTTTTCCCAGTTGCTGAGACAGGTTGTAAGGATCAGCTGTAAGAAATTCGGCTGTGCAGTATCTGGCGCCATTTTCAGTAAAAAGAGTATATTTTCCTTCGGTTCCCGCAGGGAAAACTCGGTAGCATTTAGTGTCACCATAATACCAGGTACGATATTTAATGCAGAGTTGGTTTTCCGATGAAACATCCCATTTGCCGACATCTCTGCTTTTCAGGCGATCAATCGCCGCCAGGGTGCCATTCGTGTTAAAAAAGAGAGTTGCATCAAAATCAACAGCCTCAAGGTGCAGGCTGTTGTTGCTGACCATGTCAAAGAGTTGGCGGGATGTGAGGGGGGCTTTCCCTGAGGCGATTACCTGATTCTGATTTACGGGCGCGCAACCATTGATGAAAAGGAATAGCAGCAAAAGCTGGATAAAAAAGAAAAGCCGAATCATATATGTCGTCCCCCAGTGATTTTTTTATCTTAATCCGAAAAGCACTCACAGAAACCAATATAGTCTTTTTCTCTTTGTACATCAAATTAATAGATTCTGATTCAATGACAACCGAATGAGTTTTTTCCGGGAAAAATAAAATCAGCTAACAGCAAGATGGAGTTGCTTTTGAGGGTGACTTTCATTACAATAGTAGTATTCCGCATATTTTCATTGAACACATTTTGAAATTGGACTATGAGCTAGCCCTTCAATCTTTAATGTTGATGAAAACACAGAGTTACAAAACCTGTGACCAGTTGCTATTTAATAAACGCCGGTGTTCGTTTTCGGGCAGGAGAAAATGATAAAAAATGAAACTTGATGCACGGCACAGGGGCGGAGTATCGCTCCAGGGTGATATTGGGGCAATTGAGCTGAACAATGTTTTTCAGTTTCTTGACTATGCAACCCTGTCAGGAGAATTGCGTATTGTTACAAATGGCAATAGTGGCAGTTTTTTCTTTCAACGGGGGATACTGATTTTTGGTGCTCTCGGTACCAATCAGAAGAGGATTGGTGATCTCCTGCTCGAATCGGGATGTATTTCAGTATTACAGCTGAACCAGGGTCTTAAAATCCACAGGCAGCACGGTGGGCGAAGACGTCTGGGTGATATCCTTGTACGAAAGGGGTACCTTGAATTTGAAAATCTTTCCGAGACACTGAAGATGCAGGCCCGTGAAGCTTTTTTTGAAACCCTGAGATGGAAGGAAGGGATGTTTTTTTTCTTTGTCAACCAATATCCTTCCCGGGAGGAAATTCTTATCAATGAGCGCATTGACCATCTACTCCTGGAAGGCATTGTGCGGCTTGATCACACGGTTTCAGGAACTGATTCGGTTAAACAGGTCAAGTAACCCGCTGATCATTGTTTTCACTCTTTTCTTTTTGTTCAATTGCAAAACGTTCTCTTATTTTTGCATATGAGACAAGACTGGCCTCACGTTCTGACGGAGTAAGGAAAGATTCCAGTTTAGTTTTCAGAATAACAGAGTTCATTTCTGTACTGATGGCGATGACACCTTCCATTATGATTTTTTGCAGAAGCAGTTCCTGGTTTGTTCTTTCCCTGATAATGGATGCAAAAGGGAGGAAAAAAAAGTTAGCGAAAATCAGCCCGTAGAGAGTTGATGTCAGAGCTATTGGGATTGCCTTAAGAATGATTGAAGTATCTCCTATACCACCAAGCATTGTAATAAGACCTACCACTGATCCAATAATACCGAATGCCGGGAAATAATCGGCGATTGTTCTGAGGATTCGTTCGCAATCCTCCCGGCGAAGCTTGAAAAAGTACATTTCAGTATTAAGGATATCTCTGATTTGTTCAATCTGGTAACCGTCAACAAGGCAGCCAAGGGCTCTTCTTAAAAAGAGCACAGTCGTTTCATTCTCCTGATCCTGCAGGGAAAGGATCCCTTCCATTTTTGAGCGGATTGAGAGATCAATCAGAATATTAATGATCTCCGTTTCTTTTTTTATAGGGTTTTTATAGGCGGACAGAAGAACCTTACAGACAATACGAAGTTGTTCAAACTTAAAACTGATCAGCGATGCGGCCAGTGTACCTCCACAGACAATCAGCAGTCCGGATATGTTGAAATAGAGGGAAATATTTCCATGGATAAAAAAGCCCAGGATAAACAGTGCGATACTGAGAAAAAGCCCTATTGAAGTTTTATTTTTCATCACATTTCCGATTTATTTCAGATTTTCAGCTGTTGGCTTAAGGGGTTGGGGGAGTCTTTTGCTGATAATAATTTCCACCCGACGATTTTTGGCTCGATTTTCTGCGGTAGTGTTAGGCCTGACGGGTCTATAGGAAGAGTAGCCACTTACCACAAACTGGCTGGGGTTCATTCCCATGTTGTCGATAAAGAATCGGGCGACTGTGCTGGCCCGTGCCACCGACAGTTCCCAGTTGCTTTTAAATCGATTGGATCGCATGGGAATATTATCAGTATGGCCAACGATATTGATCATATAAGGGGTCAATCTGATCACTGCGGCAATTTTCTTCAGGGATTTTTTTGCCTCGGTTGACAGCTCGCTTTCGCCAAGCCCAAAAAGCAGGTCACCTGTTAATATGATGCGCATGGTTTTATCGGGAACAAGATCAATTGTTGCAAATTTTTCGAGATTATTGGATTCAAGCGCATCTTTACTCAGGGTGAAAATTTCTTGGAACTGGTCTTTTTTCACTTGGGGATTCTGGTCTTGGTCAAGAAGGGGACGGGGTTCAAGGATCTCTTCCGGGTCTTTGGCTGCTGTTTTTTCTTCCGGAATTGCCAGTACAATTTTTTTCGGTGCCAGTTGAGATGAAACTGTAGTTTTGGTATCTTGAAATGGTTCTGCATCCTCCTGTTTTTCTTGAACGGCATTTGCAGCAGGAGAGCTTTCAGGAACTTTTACGACTTTTTTAATGGTTCCGGCGGTCATTATGGGAAGGCCGGGTTTTATAGGAATAAATGGGAAGGATGCGCCGCTTGCATCTATTGAATCAAGGGCTTCCGTAGTGTCCCCACCAAGAATTTCCGGTTTCTTTTTGCCCAGAAATTCTTCATTGGCAGACTGGTATACAAACATGGCAAGAAAGAGAATAAACATGGTCATCATCAGGTCTGACCAG
Organism: Desulfomarina profundi; assembly: GCF_019703855.1. Lineage (GTDB taxonomy): Bacteria > Desulfobacterota > Desulfobulbia > Desulfobulbales > Desulfocapsaceae > Desulfomarina > Desulfomarina profundi. Next base: position 1,002,107 of record NZ_AP024086.1, read on the forward strand.
GCAATTGACCAGTGCGTTGGTCGGGGAAGGGATGATCTGCTGGTGAATTCGTCAATATGAAATACGGTATGGCTTCTAATACGCCTTTCAATATTGACGAATCCGGTACCTTTGCGGTGCTGAGCGCTTCCCGGTGAACTGTTCCGGTCGTCGTTGTTATCTGTTGGCAAGAGATTTTCGGAGTGCATTGGATATATGATTATCAATAGGATTGTTCTTCGGTCAATTGATACCGGGGAACAATTGAGTTGAAGATCAGATTCAGTTCAGTTTTATTATTATCGGACGGATAGAGCTGAAATGTAAAGAAAAAATTTATTAATTGCTATTATTGCTATTTCTGCAGACGGGTCTTAGGGAATCAGATCGTTATTCCGGGAGGGTTCTGTGTTGAAATTCTTTCAAAATTGTATGGTATATAACACTTTTTCGACATTCATTTAAAATTATCAAAGCGATTACAATGTGAAATATCACCAGAAAACCACTGTAAAACCCGGCTGGAAGGATGGACAGATAACTCATGTGTAGAAAAAGGCTTGATATTGCAATGATACGAAGGGGCAGGACCCATTTTTTACAAAGTACTGCACGAGTGGAAGTTGAAGAGGTGAAAATCCTGTGACAACAGCGGGTGATTTTCTGTTTCATATGGATGCCCAGCTCATCAGGACTTTTTTCGGGGGGCAATGTTGATTAGAATACTGGCTTATAGTCAAAAAAGTGGTGCGTTTCAAGCTTTCTGTATGTACGTGATTCGCCCCTGGCTACAAAGGATGTGGTTATGGCACCATTTGAAGTAAAACGAACACCTTCAAGAAATTCGCCGTCGGTAATGCCGGTGGCTGCAATGGCAACTTCCTTTCCGCGGATCAGATCCTGCAGCCTGAAAATTTTATCAAAATCGTCAATACCGTGTTCTGCTGCTTCCCGCTTGTCCCGGTCGTTTTCATAAAAAATCTTTCCCTCAAAATAGCCTCCGAGGCAACTCATGGCTGCAGCCACAAGGGCGCCTTCAGGAGCATAACCGTAGCCGATATAAATATCTGCTTTTTCACCGGTTAATGCTGCGAGACAACCGGATATCTCACCGCCTTCGATGAGTTTTATTCTGGCACCGCACTGTCGGACTTCATTGATCAGTTTCTGGTGGCGGGTCTGGTTGAGGATACAGACAGTTACATTTTCCGTGTATTTTCTCAGGGTCCTGGCGACCCGCTTGACGTTGACTGCCGGAGGTTGATTAATATCAATAACCTGTCCAACCCGGGGGCCAACAACTATTTTATACATACTGAGATTTGGCAGGGACTGGATGGAACCTTCCTTTGCGATTACAGCATATGATGTGGCATTGTTTTTTCCATCAGCCGCAGATCTGTGGGCCTCTAGGGCCACAGCCATTATATCGGTTTTTTCTCCTCCTTTTCCGATGCGGGAGGGGAGTTGGTATGTGTCCTTTCTTTGTGTAAAACGGTCGTTGACAAGGCAGCCATCGATATGGAGTCTGTTGAGTGTCTTTGTGATGGCTTTTCTGGCCTGGTTTAGAATATGATCATGGTCGCCGAGGCCCTGCAGTCTTGCTGCAGTGAGTGCTGCAATTTCTGTAGCACGAACTATTTCCATCCCGTAATTGGTATCCATGATGAAGTCAGGTTTTCCTTAAATATTTGTTCAGGTTTTCGTCAGATGTCATATGTGTGAAATTTATCCTGCTTTGCACATTCGCGAAGCTGACGCATTATCTTGTCACGTTCTTTTTTGATTTTTTTCCCGGCGATGGTATCCTTTATTTTCATGGGCTGCCTGAATTCATCAATAAGTTCAATATCAAGGGGAGCGGATTCAAGTTTTCTCGCGGCTTCCATGATTTCGTCAGGTGTTGGCAGGATTATGCCGTAGAGCTGGTGTGGGGTGTGTACCAGAGAGTGTCCCCTGTTGTAATAGGCAGCTGCAAAACCACCGTCAATATTGATGGCAACCCCATCCTCGCTTGCCATTGAGGCGCCTTTCTTGTAATCGACTGGGGTATGTCCGTATATAACACGCTGCACACCAAATTCTTTCTGTAGAAGTTGTTTAAATTCAGGACGCTGCATATTGTCTTTCCAGTACAGACTTCTCTCGGTATGGGTCGTCTTGTCCACGAGAAAATATCTCTCAAATGTTTTCATGGCATGTTTACCGAAAAATGGAGATTTGGGTCCACACCAGAGATAGAAAAAAAGAGCCTGATCTTCAGGATTCTGTTTTTCACCTTTGAGGTAACGTTCACCGGTACGTTGAATGGTGTCCTGGATAAAACTGAGCAGAAATTTGCCTTTGCGACCAAGAAATTCCTCGAATTCCCCATCCTTAGTTGATGGTATAAGGGCGTGAATATTAAGAAAATTATTTTGAATATGAAATGTTTTCCCGACGGTAAAGAAAAAGCGAAGAAGCCGTTTTAAACGTTGATTGGTCGTGAACTGGTATTCGAGATCATCAACAATCTGCAGTTCCTCGGAAGTGAGTTCGCCGGGATTATCGAGATTAATGGTTGGAAAATGGGTATCATTCAAACCGGAAGTATTGTTTTCCTTTAAGAGTTTCGCGAGCCGGTTGAGCCACAGTCGTGATTCCATTTCGTATTGTGGAAAATCACGAATAGTCTGTTCCTCCAGTTTGAACTGAATAATCGCAAGGGCTTTTTCCATGGAACGTCCCTTGTCGGTCCTTGCTTTAAAATTGCCGGTTACATATTCGACAGGGTATGTTCGTTCAGCAAATTCAGCCAGGGGAGTAAAGTTGAAACGAAGGCGGTGGAGAAATTCGAAATGATCATATCTGCAGGTGATACGCAGGGCTTCTGCTATGAGAGAACGGTTCCCGGCGGCAGCACCCATCCAGAGAATGTCGTGGTTGCCAAAAACATAATCAACCATGCCCCGGTATGCATTCGAAGAGAGGATTCTGATAATTTTATCGGGCTGCGGCCCTCTGTCAAAGACATCACCGAGGACCTGAATTCTGTCCAGGAGAATTTGATGAATGGTATGACCAAGATGGGCAATTAGTCTGGTGGAGATAACCGGTTCTTCAAAGATCGGGTTGGGAACCGGTAGCCCAGAGAGCAGCCGGTTGATGGTCTCACGAAATTCAGGGCGAAAAATCTCGTTTGCCCTGGGGGTAATATTAGTTAATTTATATTTCAGAATTTCGACAAGGCACAGGATGACATCCTGCATATCCATTCTGGTGTGTTTATCGAGGAAATATTGTTTTTTCCTTATAATTTTTGTTAAATATTGAATTTTCTCGGAACTGAAAGTTGAGGGGAGGGCTTCTCTGCAGGTCTGATACAGAATACCGAATCTGCCTCTCAAGATAGATTTGAATCGGTCACCTTCACCGTGCAGGTCGCTTATCCAGAGAGTGGTGGGAATATTGGAGTTAAGTTCCTGTTCCAGTTCAAGAAGTTTTTGTGCAAGTAGGTCTATTTCCTTAACCTGCACTTTGGGAGGTTGGATAAATTGGTCAGTCTGATTATGCTTCGGACCCATTTTGCCCCCTTGTTGCTGAATTGATTATTCCTGATCAAATCTCAAAAGAAAAAGCGAGGTGTTAAACAGGGAGTCGTTTGGCAAATAGTTATAAATAACCTCTTTATGCTACCTTTTTGACAGGAAAAATTCAATGTTTCGTTTAAAAACATTTATCCAATAGAAATCTTATATCAGACCAACTTTTTTCCAGTAATCTTCTATTTCAAGAACGTCCTTGAGGTATTCCAACCAATGTGACTCGCCGAGTTCATTGCCATAAGTTTTTTGATATTCTTTGATTATTTTTTCCTGTTGAGTTTTGGAATAAATGCTCCACTCTATGAGAAGGTCTTCAACTTGTTCAGGTGTCATGTTGGTTTCTGCAGTCCTGTTGTAAATTGTATAAAGGTATTTTTGCAGCCAAAGATAAAAGATACAAACAGTTTCTTACAAAAATCTTACAATCGTCTGATAAAGTGAAAAAATAAAAAAAAAGCCCCAATGAGCGAAGCTCATTGGGGCTTTTTAAAGAGATACGGCGGTGACCTACTCTCCCACACAGTCTCCCATGCAGTACCATCGGCGCTGAAGAGCTTAACTTCCGTGTTCGGAATGGGAACGGGTGGATCCTCTTCGCTATGACCGCCGTAAATTTGGTGAGGGGTAAGGAGTGAGGGGAGAAGACTACTCTTGCCTCTCAAACCGTCCCTGCAAAGTTTACATAAATATTATGTTGGCAGGGCGCTGATCAGCAGATACCTGTTGTTAATCTGCCAACTGTAGCCTGCCTACTGTTATCTTCTATAAAAAACATGATAATCGAATAGTAGTGCAGCCAGTAGAGTAATAATCAAAAAATATGGATAAGCCGCACGGCTGATTAGTATCGGTAAGCTCCATGCATTACTGCACTTCCACACCCGACCTATCTACGTGGTGGTCTACCACGAGCCTTCAGATGGCTTAAGCCATGGGATATCTTATCTTGGAGTGGGCTTCCCGCTTAGATGCTTTCAGCGGTTATCCCTGCCGAACTTAGCTACCCAGCAATGCCCCTGGCGGAACAACTGGTACACCATAGGTTCGTCCATCCCGGTCCTCTCGTACTAGGGAAAGATCTCCTCAAATATCCTGCGCCCGCAACAGATAAGGACCAAACTGTCTCACGACGTTTTAAACCCAGCTCGCGTACCACTTTAATTGGCGAACAGCCAAACCCTTGGGACCTGCTTCAGCCCCAGGATGTGATGAGCCGACATCGAGGTGCCAAACCTCCCCGTCGATATGGACTCTTGGGGGAGATAAGCCTGTTATCCCCGGAGTACCTTTTATCCGTTGAGCGACGACCCTTCCATGCGGAATCGCCGGATCACTAAGACCTACTTTCGTACCTGCTCGACATGTCTGTCTCGCAGTCAAGCTCCCTTATGCCTTTACACTCTACGGCTGGTTTCCAATCAGCCTGAGGGAACCATCGCGCGCCTCCGTTACTCTTTAGGAGGCGACCGCCCCAGTCAAACTACCCACCAGACAATGTCCTGGATCCGGATTACGGACCGCAGTTAGATTCCTAAGATAACAAGGGTGGTATTTCAAGGACGACTCCACGATGACTGGCGTCACCGCTTCAAAGTCTCCCACCTATCCTACACATGTTACCTCAAAAACCAATGCCAAGCTGTAGTAAAGGTTCACGGGGTCTTTCTGTCTTGTTGCGGGTAACCGGCATCTTCACCGGTACTACAGTTTCGCTGAGTCTCTGGTTGAGACAGTGGGGAAATCGTTACGCCATTCGTGCAGGTCGGAACTTACCCGACAAGGAATTTCGCTACCTTAGGACCGTTATAGTTACGGCCGCCGTTTACCGGGG